>NZ_JBMERN010000008.1:0-82801 GCF_049310965.1 Loktanella sp. DJP18
CCGTCAAGTCAACAAATTCGGCTTCCGCAGGACTCGGAATATAGTGAAATTAATCCCGGCAAAGGATACATGACAGATTTGTGACGATAGGTCCCAACAGGGCTTCGTCAATCCGGGAAGTGTTCGATGTCGAATGGCGCTCAGCCAGCCGCCGTCGGCGCGACCGCCACCCGGCCCAGCGTCAAGAGTGCCAGTCCCAGCGCCGCCACGGCGCACAGCGCGATGGCCGCGACCATCGGCAGGGCCGTGCCGTCAAAGAACAGGCCGGTCAGTGCGATCATCACGCCGCCCGCAACCATCTGCAGGGTACCGCCAAGGCTGCTGGCAAGGCCCGCAATGCGACCGTGGGCGTCCAGCGCCATGACCATCGTCGTCGGGATGACAAGGCCGAGGCAGGCGTTGGCGAGAAACAGCAGCGCGATGATCAGGTAAAGCGACACGAACCCGGCCAGCACCAAGGCCAGAAGCGCCACGGCAAAGCCCGCAAAGCCCATGACGCCGGCCCGCATCAGCGTGACGATGCCCACCCTCTCGCCCAGCGGACCCGCCGCCTGGCTCGCGGCAAAGAAGCCCACGGCGTTGACCGCGAAGGCCAGGCTGAACCCGGTCGGCGTCAGCCCGAACTGGTCGACATAGACGAACGAGGCCGATGCGATGAAGACGAAGAAGCTTGCCATACCGAAGCCGCCGATGAACGTCAGCCCCATGAAGACCGGATCGGACAACAACACCTTGGCGCTGGTCCACAGCGATGCGACATGAATCCTTTGACGGCGGTCGGCGGGCAGGGTTTCAGGCAACGCAAATCCGGTGATCAGCAACGCCAGGACCGCCGCTCCGCCCAGGACCCAGAAGATCAGCCGCCAGTCGCCCAGCTGGATCAGACCCGACCCCGCCAAGGGGGCCAGCATGGGCGAAACCGAAATCACGAGCATGACCATCGCCATCATCTTCGTGCCGGCGGCGCCGGTCGCCGTATCGCGGATCACCGCGCGCGGCACGACCATCAGCACAGCCCCGCCGATCCCCTGCACCGCGCGCGCCGCGACCAGCGCGCCGATCGTCGGGGCCATCGCCGCGGCAATGCTGCCAAGGATGAAGATCGCAAGCCCCGCATACAGCGGCCGCTTGCGCCCTGCCTGGTCCGACCAAGGGCCGTAGGCGAGTTGCGCCAGCCCGAAAGCCACGAAATAGCTGGTCAGCGTCAGCTGCGCCGCCGTCTCGTTCACGCCAAGCGAGGCGGCCAGCGCCGGCATTGCGGGCAGATACATGTCGATGGCAAACGGGCCAACGGCAGAGAGTAGGCCCAGAATCAGGGCCATGCGGAAAAGGGACATCGTTTGCGGCCTGATCTGGATAAATGTGGCGGCAAACTATGCCCGGTGCAGCAGACTGGCAATGCGCGATGCTGCGTTGGACGACTGTGCGTCAGCGCACGTCGCCACGGCCCCGCGTCGCGGTGTCCAACCCGGCCCACCAATCGGCGTAGGAGGTGTTTTTCGGATGCCTGCCGCCCTCGTCAGGCGCGCCATCTTCCCACCAGACCGGCCCGCGTTCGCCCAGATCACGCTTTGCCGCATCGACCCGGTCGCGGGCGGCCCGTGTCTCGGCCTCTGTTGCAGCCTGCCCCACCGCGCGGCGCGCCTGCATCAGCGCCTTGACTGCGGCACGGCGTAGGGTGTCGTCCAGGGCCGGGTCGGTCTTGCGCCACAGCCGCCCCTTCGCCACGAAATACCGCCCATCCGGCGTTTCGGGATAGTCCTTCGTCACGCAGCCTCTTCTTCCTCGCTTTGCCGGTTCCACAGATGCGCGTAACGTCCGCCGGTGGACAAAAGCACTTCATGGGTCCCGGTCTCCACGATCTCACCGTTTTCCAGCACCACGATGCGGTCGGCGTCCTGAATGGTGGACAGGCGGTGCGCAATGGTAATGACCGTGCGGCCCTGTCCCATTGCACGCAGTTCGCGCTGAATTTCGCGTTCCGTGTCCGTATCCAAAGCCGAAGTCGCCTCGTCCAGCAGCAAAATCGGCGGGTTCTTCAAAAGGGTCCGCGCGATGCCGACGCGCTGCTTTTCGCCGCCCGACAGCTTCAGCCCGCGTTCGCCCACGGTCGTATTGTAGCCATCGGGCAGCGACATGATGAAGTCGTGTATATTGGCGGCCCGCGCCGCCTCTCGAATGTCGGCCTCTGACGCATCGGGGCGACCGTAGGCGATATTGTAGTGGATCGTGTCGTTGAACAGCACCGTGTCCTGCGGCACCACGCCGATCTGGGCGTGCAGGCTTTCCTGTGTCACGTCGCGCACGTCCTGCCCGTCGATTCGAACCGCACCCCCCGTCACATCGTAGAACCGGAACAGCAGGCGCCCGATGGTCGACTTGCCGGACCCGGAAGATCCGACGATGGCGACGGTCTGCCCCGGCAGCACGTCGAGGTCGACTCCCTTCAGGATGGGTCGCGCGGCGTCGTATCCAAAGGACACATCGGACAGCTCGATCCGCCCGCCTTGCACCTTCAGAACATCCGCGCCCGGTTTGTCGTTCACTTCGGCAGGTTGCTCTAACAAATTGAACATATCGCCCATATCGATCAGCGCCTGCCGGATTTCGCGGTAGACCGTGCCGAGAAAGTTCAGCGGCATGGTGATCTGGATCATGTAGGCGTTGACCATGACGAAATCGCCGACCGTCAGCGTCCCTGCCTGCGCGCCAAGGGCGGCCATGACCATGACGATCACCAGACCCGCCGTGATGATCAGCGACTGGCCGAAGTTCAGAAAGGCGAGGCTGTAGTTTGTCCGCACGGCAGCGGTCTCATACAGCCGCATCGCGCCGTCATAGCGCCCGGCCTCCCACTTCTCCGCTCCGAAATACTTCACCGTCTCGAAGTTCAGCAGGCTGTCGATGGCCTTCTGGCTCGCGTCCGTGTCCTGATCGTTCATCACCTTGCGGATCTTCACCCGCCATTCGGTCACGGTGAAGGTGAACCAGACGTATAGCGCGATCGTCACCACCACGACGACCATGTACCATACGTCGAAATTGAAGAACAACACGACCGAGATCATGATGAGCTGCAACAACAGCGGTCCCATCGAGAAGATGAGGAACCGCATCAGGAAATCCACGCCCTTCACGCCGCGCTCGATGATGCGGGACAGCCCGCCGGTCTTGCGCGTGATGTGATAGCGCATCGACAGACGGTGGATATGCGTGAACGTCTCCAGCGCCAGGGTCCGCAGCGCCCGCTGCCCGACGGGGGTAAAGATCACGTCGCGCAACTGTGTCAGGCCGGTCGTCGCCAACCGTGACAGTCCGTAAATCACCGTCAGCCAGACCGCGCCGAAGGCGATCAGCCAGGTCTCGTCCCGCGCCTCGCCGGCCAGGGCATCGACGGCGGCCTTGTAAAGAAAGGGCGTGCCGACCGCGATGGCGTTGGCCAGCAGCAGGACCGAAATGGCCGACACGACACGCACCTGCGTCCGCCGGTCGCCCTTCGGCCACAGATAGGGGGCCACGCGGCGGATGACGTTCAAGCCCTCGATCCGGGCGTCGGGGTCGAAATTGGCGGCGGTCTTGGACAGGCGGCGCATGGGATTCCTTCGGAATGGATAGCCCTAACTAGGCAACCGCGATCCCGGATGCCAGCATCCTAGCGATCCGGTATGACGAAGACCTGCCCCGGATAGATCAGGTCCGGGTTGCGGATCTGATCGGCGTTCGCCTCGAACACGCGGACATACATGATGCCTTCACCCAGATTTTCGCGGGCAATCGCCCACAACGTATTGCCGGGCTGCACCGTCTGGGTCGTCACCGTCAGGCCGCCGTCACCGGTTTGCAGGGCCGCAACGTCTTCTGGCGCTTCGCGCCTGAACGGCGTCTCGACCCGGCTGGCGACGCTGCCGTCGGGTGCCAGTTCGTCGATGCGCAGCGTATAGGTGCCGGGATCGACGCCCGGCAAGGTCAGCCGCCAGTCGCCTTGAATCCCCACCGGGCCGGTCGTGACGGGCCGGTTGTCGACATAGACCTGCAACGTGCGCTCGCCCGGCGCGCGTCCCGCGAGTTGCACCGCCCCTGTCGCGTCATAGGTGATTGCATCGAGTGCGACGCGGTCCATGACCTGCGGCCCCTGCCCCAGAACCCGCGCACCTTCCGCATCGACGACGATGGTGGGCGCGGCCAGCTGGGGCACCGTATCATTGGTCGCGGTGCCGTCGGATGCCGTGTCGTCGAATGCCGTCTCTTCGGGCGTCACGGCGGCGGGTCCGGACGCTGTGTCGGCTGCGCCATTTCCGGTCTGCGCAATGACCACCGATGTGTCAGGCGCGGCCGCTTCATCCGTCACGGTTGCGGGCGCGTCATTGGCAGTCGTCGCAGCGGCGGACCCGGTCCCCTCGACCACTCTTGTGGCCGGGTCGGACACGCCGTCACCAGAGGTCTGATCCGCCGATGCGACGGCGACATCCGGCGACCCGCCCGCATCGTCGGCACCGGCAGCCTGTGCCGGGGCTGGCGCATCGGTTTTGGCCGCTGCGGTTGCGACATCCGGCGCCGGCGTGCCGGTGCCGGGCCGCACCAGCACGACATCGCCGGTGGGTGCGGCGTCGTTTTCGGCAAAGGTCAGGCTCCGGGGGGTGTCCGAGGCCGTCACATCGGCCGTCGCGGCAAAGCTGCCGGAGGCATCCGCCTGCACTTCGGCCAGCGGTGCCCCTTCCAGCAGCAGCGTGATCTTGGCCCCCGGCGTGCCATGACCGGCAATGACGGCCACACCGTCCGGTCCCAACAAGAAGGTATCGACCTTCGGCCCGGCGGCGACCACGGCCTCCGGCTCGACAGGCACTGTTGCCGCTGCCGTCGTGTCTGTCGGCACCGTGTCCGGTGCGGTGCCATCCGTGTCGGGTGAAAGACGCGGAAACAAGGCGATCACGATCACCGCAAGGATCGCCGCAGCCGCAGCGCCACCCGCCAGACGTGCCGTATTTCGCCCCATGTCATCCCCCCGGATGGCCAAGCCGCCGTCAAGGCAGGCTCCTTGTGACTACGCTGGCCGAATCCGGCGGCAGCAGCAAGGGTTTGCCTGCGTCAAGGGTCTCGTGGGCCTTGCGGATGGTGCCGGCATAACACGGCCGATGCTCACGCCGGTTGCCGTGCCCTTTTGCGTGCAGACATGTCCGCGCGAACCGAAGACCAGGAATAAAGCGCCAGCGCCACCCAGATCATCGGAAACGCAGCCGCGTGCCAGGGCGTCAGCACATTGCCAAAGAACAGGACCGCGCAGCCGAATTGAAGCGTCGGGTTCAGATATTGAACCAGCCCCACGGTCGACAGCCGCACGCGCCGCGCGGCATAGCTGAACAGGATCAGAGGCAGGCCGGTCATGATGCCCGACAGTGTCAGCAGCGCCATGTCGGACCAATCGACCGCATGGACCCCGACCTCGGTTCCCCGCAGGATCAACCACAGCAGCGCTAAGGGGGCCAGCACCGCGACTTCTGCCGTCACCGACACGACGCCACCCAGATCGAGGCCCTTCTTCAGCACGCCGTAGGCCCCAAAGGTCCCCGCCAGCGCCAGCGCCATCCACGGCGCGACCCCCAGTCCGGCCGTCAGCACCACGACCGCCAACGCGGCCAGCAGGACGGCGGCGATCTGCGCCACGCTCAGGCTTTCGCGAAAGACGAGCCAGCCCAGCACGACCGCGACCAGCGGAAACATGTAGTAGCCCAGCGACGCCTCCAGCGCATTGCCGACCGAGATCGAGTAGATGAACCCGAACCAGTTGAGCGAGATCATCACTGCCGCAGCGACAATCACCGCAAGGGTCCGCCGGTCCCGCAAAGCCGCTTTCACCTGCCCCAACCGGCCCTGCGCCGCCAACAGGCCGGCAAAAAAGATCAGGGACCAGATCGTGCGGTAGCACAGCACCTCCAGCGGCGGAACATGGGACAAAAGGTGGTAATACAGCGGCGACAGACCCCAGATCGTGCAGGCCCCGGTCAGGGCGAGGATGCCTTTGGCATCGGGAGTCATGAGCATGTCGGGGCAGTCCTTGCATCGTCGCGCCCATGTGGTCCCAGTCGTGCCCCGACCGCAAGACGCAAAAAGGGCCGCCCCGCCGGGACGGCCCCTGTCGCCTCAGCCCGGCGGATCAGGCGGCGAGGTTGGATTTGACGATCTTCTCGATCTCGTCGATCGGGTGATTGGTCAGGGTCTTGGAAATCTCGCCGACGACCTTGTCCGTGACCTCCTGATGCAACTGGCTGCGCAATTCGCCCAGCACATTCGGGGCGGCGACCAGCACGATGCTGTCGAATTTCCCCTTGTGGGCGCGCTCATACAGGATGTCAGCCAGATCGGCGGCGAAACGTTCCTTGGCCAGTTCGTGCCAGTCGGTATCGTCATAGGCGGACACCGCCGATCCGTGACTTTGCCCGACACGGCCCGGCCGGTTGGCCGATTGGTCGATGTCCTTAGGGTTGTCCTGCTCTTCCTTGCGGATGACCTCGAAGTTCGGATTCTCGCCATCGGTGACATTGCGCAGGAACAGGGCCTTTTCGCCATCTGCGACAACGACCCATGTGCCATTCTTGATCGTGGTCATTGCGATTCTCCTTCGGGTTTATGCGACGGACCAACGGAAAGCGCGTGGGCTTTGTTCCGCGCTACCCGGCCATCAGCGCCTGCCACCGCGCGACCGAGACGTTGGACCCGCAGGCGATGATCCCCACATGACGCCCCGCCAGATCGGTGCGCAATGGTCCGCAGATCGCTGCGAGCGAGGCCGCACAGGCCGGTTCCGCCAGAATGCGCAGCACGTCCATGTACTGGCCCATCGCACGGCGCATTGCCGCGTCGGTCACATGCACCATCCGGTCCACCACCGCCTGCGCCACAGCAAAGCTCTCAGGCATCGCCCGTGGCGCGCTCAAGCTGTCGGCAATCGTCGCGATCCGGTCCAGCGCCACGGGATGCCCCGCCGCAAGGCTGCGCGTCATGCTGTCGGCCCCTTCGGGCTCGACACCGATGACCTGCGCGTCCGCGTTGTGCTGCTTCAGCGCAGCCCCCATGCCGCCGATCAATCCGCCACCGCCCACCGGGATCACGAAGGTGTCGATGTGCGGGGCCTGTGCCAGATACTCCGCCCCGCAGACCGCGGCCCCCAGCGTCATGTGTGCGCCGTCGAAAGGGTGAAGGATCGCGCGACCTTCCTGTGAGACGACGCGGTCCATCTCGGCAAAGGCGGCGGGCATGTCATCGCACAGCGTCACCTCTGCGCCCATCGCGCGGCAGCCGTCGATGCGCAGGGGATCGACCGTCGCAGGCATGGCGATGCGGGCGCTGACGCCCGCCGCCTGCGCCGCCCAGGACACCGCCAGTGCGTGATTGCCGCCAGAGGCTGCGACGACGCCGACCCTGCGCTGAACCGCGTCCAGACCGCGGATGCCCAGCAGTACACCCCGCGCCTTGAACGATCCCGCCTGCTGGAACAACTCCAACTTGACGGTGACGCTGGCGGCGTCCGGCAGGATGCCGCGCCACCGGTCCGAGGTCAGGGACAGCACCGGCGTGCGGATCGTATCGACAGCAAGATCGCGCGCGTCATCGGCGATCTGGTCGGGGGTCGGCAGGATCATGGCAGTCTCCACGGCAAAAGGCCCGCGCCTTGAGGGCACGGGCCTGTTCTAGATCAGTCGCAATGCGGATTACATCCGGCTGGCGACGTTTTCCCAATTAACGAGGTTGTCGAGAAAGTTCGTCAGATATGCCGGCCGCTTGTTGCGAAAGTCGATGTAGTAGGAATGTTCCCACACGTCGCAGCCCAGAAGGGCTGTCTGGCCAAAGCAGACGGGGTTCACACCGTTCTCGGTCTTTGTGATTTTCAGGCCGCCGTCCGTGTCCTTAACCAGCCAAGCCCAGCCGGACCCGAACTGACCACCGCCGGCAGCAGCGAAGTCTTCCTTGAATTTGTCGACGGACCCGAAGCTGTCGGTGATCGCCTTTTCCAGCTCCGACGGCATCTTGCTGTCGTCGGGCGTCATCATCTCCCAGAACTGGTTGTGGTTCCAAAGCTGGCTGATGTTGTTGAAGATGCCGGACTGTGCGACCGCCTGGGGGTCGTAAGTCCCCTTGATGATCTCCTCGAGGGACTTGCCGTCCCACTCCGTCCCCGCAATCGCCTTGTTGCCGTTGGTCACATAGGCATTGTGGTGAATATCGTGATGATATTCCAGCGTTTCCTTGGACATCCCCTTGGATGCCAGCGCGTCGTGGGCGTAGGGAAGATCGGGAAGTTCGAAAGCCATGATGTGACCCCTTTTCTATTGTGGTTCGTCCGCGCGAATGGAAGCGCGATTGCTCACCGGGTCAACCCCTGAAACTGGGTCAGGTTCCGCGTGCGAAATGCCCGACCGGCCCCGCGTCGGCCGAGGCCGCCAGCAGGTCGAAGGCATAGTCGGCGACAGACCGGAAGCAGATCACATGAAAGGTCCGCGCATCCGTCATCCAGAACGCCGCCGCGATCTGGCCCAGCCGCGTGCGCAGCACCTGACCAGGGGCAAAGGCATCGGCATGCAGATCGACGGGGGCCAGCTTCGCGATGACCTCGCGGGCAAACGGCCCCTCCACCCGCAGCAACGCCCGCGCGTCGGACACGTTGACCGCCAGATGATGCTGGCCTTTTTGCGCTTTGGCGATCTTTCCAAGCGCATCGGGGACATCGCCGTAGGGCAGCAGGATCAGCAGTTCGTCCGGCGACATCCACAGCACACCCGCGTCACTCTTGAACAGCGCCTCGCGCATCCCCGGCACGGCCACGCCGAAGTCCTTGCAGACGGCCTTCATCTTCGACAGATCGCCGCGCAGGGTGATCATGCCGCGCAGGCCCGCGTCGCTGATCTGGACGGAGCCGTGCGTTTCGCGCGCCCGCAGGGCGGTGATGGGTTCAGACATTCTGCTTCTCTCCTGCCTTGTCGTAGAACACCGGATCGCAGATCCGCGCCTCGACCGTGCCGCCGCCCTCCTTGGTGAAGCTGATCACCTCGCCCATCCGGTCCGGTCCGCGCTTGACCAGTCCCATCGCGATGCCCCGCTTCAACGTTGGCGAATGGTAGGTCGAGGTCACGCGGCCTTGGGTATTCCGCTGACCGTTGGCGTTGTCGCCGACATCGACGGCATAGGCCCCGTCTGCCAGCACCGATCCGTCCAGCGTCTCCAGCCCCACCAGTTTCCAGCGGTCCGGGTCCTGCATGTGGGTGCGCATCTGGCCGCGCTTGCCCAGGAAATCGTCCTTCTTCTTGCTGATCGCCCAGTCGAGGTTCAGGTCCTGCGGGATCACGGTGCCGTCGGTCTCGTCCCCGATCATGATGAAGCCTTTTTCGGCCCGCATGACGTGCAGCGCCTCGGTTCCGTAAGGCATCGCGCCCAGCGGTGCGCCATGCTTCACCAGCAGCTCCCAAAATGCCGCACCCTGCCCCGCCGCAACCGCGATCTCGTATGACAACTCGCCGGAAAAGCTGATGCGGAACACGCGGACATCGAAGCCGCCGAGCTGGCCGTCGGCCCACTGCATGAAGGGCAGCTCGTCCTTGGACAGTGCCATGCCGCCGATGCCCTCCAGCAACTGTCGGGCCTTCGGCCCGACGACGGCGAACTGCGCGAACTGCTCTGTCACGTTGGCGGTATAGACCTGCCAGTCCCACCATTCGCACTGTAGCCAGTCTTCCATGTGGGCATGGATGCGGTCGGCCCCGCCGGTCGTCGTGTGGCACAGCCAGGTGTCGTCATCCAGACGGGCGACGACGCCATCGTCCATCAGGAACCCGTTTTCCGAACACATCAGCCCGTAACGGCATTTCCCGACGCCCAGGTTCGACATCATGTTGGTATACATCATGTCCAGAAAACGACCCGCGTCCGGCCCTTTCACGATGATCTTGCCCAGGGTGGAGGCATCCAGCAGGCCGACATTCTCGCGCGTGTTCGTCACCTCGCGGGCGACCGCATCGTGCAGGCTCTCCTCGCCGCGCGGATAGGTGTAGGGCCGGCGCCATTGGCCGACGGGTTCAAAGTCAGCGTTCTGCGCGTCGTGCCAGTCGTAGATCGGCGTCTTGCGGATCGGCTGGAACAGCGCGTCACGGGCCACACCCGCAATCGCGGCCAAGGGTAGCGGCGTGTAGGGCGGGCGGAATGTCGTCGTGCCGACCTGCGGGATCGCCGTTCCCAACGCGTCGGACAGCACCGCAAGCCCGTTGATGTTGCTCAGCTTGCCTTGATCCGTCGCCATGCCCAGCGTGGTATAGCGTTTGGCGTGTTCGACGGACTGGAACCCTTCCTGTGCGGCTAGTTGCACGTCACTGACCTTCACGTCGTTCTGGTAATCCAGCCACATCTTGGCGCGCAGATCGTAGGGAGCCTTGGCGGGCATGATCCAGACCGGGACCATCGGATCCTCTGCCGCATCGTCGCCCATCGGGGCCTGACCGGGCTTCCTGGTCAGACCGGCTGCGGCCGCAGCCTTGCGCCCCGCGCCAAAACCGTCGGCAATCGCCTCGGCCGTGAACAGGTGACCATTGGCGATGCCGGCGGCCGTCACGAAGCCTTCGCCCTTGGCACCCAGCGGCGGGCGGTCGGCGTCGGGGCGGAACATCGCTTGCGCCGCGTCCCAGACCAGCTTGCCGCCGCAATGGGACCACAGGTGCACGACCGGCGACCAACCGCCCGACATGGCGACGCAATCGCAGGCGATGGCCTCTGTCTGCCCGCCGATGCCGTCCTGCGCGCAGACGCTGACGCCGGTGACGCGCTTGCCACCCTCGACCGCACCGATGGCGCTGTTCGTCAGGACGCGGATGCCCAGCGCGCGCACCTGTTCGGGCAATTCGCCCTTCGCCTGCGGACGCGCATCGATCACCGCCGGCACCTCCAGGCCTGCGGCATGCAACGCCAGCGCGGTGCGGTAGGCGTCGTCGTTGTTGGTCACGATCACCGTGCGCTCACCCACGGCGACGCCGAAGTTCACGACGTAGTCGCGCAACGCAGCCGCCAGAAGAACGCCCGGCACGTCATTGTAGGCAAAGGACAATGGCCGCTCGATCGCACCCGTGGCGGTGACGATCTGCCCCGCCCGGATGCGCCACAGCCGCTGGCGCGGGCCGCGCTGTCTTGGCGCGTGATCGGTCAGCCGTTCATGCGCCAGCGCATAGCCGTGGTCAAAGACCCCGGCCCCCTGACACCGCACACGCATGTCGACGTTGGGCAGGCCGTGCAGTTCACCCAGCGTGGCGTTGACCCAGTCTTGCGCGGACCGTCCGTCGATGGTCGGGCCGTCCACGACCGCACGCCCGCCCCACTGCGCCGTCTGTTCCACCAGCAGCACCCGCGCGCCGGCGCGACCGGCGGCCAGCGCAGCGGCCAGACCGGCGATGCCGCCACCGACCACAAACACGTCCACCGTGACATTGAAGTGTTCATAGGTGTGGTCGTCGCCGGTTTCCGGTGCCGCCCCCAGACCCGCCGACCGGCGGATGATCGGCTCGTAGACATGCTTCCAGAAAGCGCGCGGCTGGATGAAGGTCTTGTAGTAGAATCCCGCCGGCAAGAAGCGCGACACCTTTGAATTGATCACGCCCACATCGAACTCGAGGCTGGGCCGGTGGTTTTGGCTGCGGGCGACAAGCCCGTCGTAAAGGTCCACTTGCGTCACGCGGGCGTTCGGCTCCTGGCGGTCACCGCGCCCGAGTTCGACCAGCCCGTTCGGTTCTTCCGCCCCGGCCGCGACCAACCCGCGCGGGCGGTGATACTTGAATGACCGGCCAACCAGAACCTGATCGTTGGCCAGCAGCGCAGAGGCCAGCGTATCGCCCGCATAGCCCTGCATCCGCCTACCGTTGAAGGTGAAATGCACGGGCCGGTTCTTGGCGACCAGCCGCCCGTTGGTGCGCAGTCTCATTGGAACCTCCCCCAGCGCCAGCCAGGCACTTTTGCACTGATCGCATCGCGAATGGATTGCGGCGGCTCCCCTGTCTGCGCAGCATAGGTCCCATAGACCTCCAGTGTCGCGGTATCGCGGGCGGCCAGGAACCACTTGCCGCAGCCATAGACATGCCGCCAACGCTCGAAATGGAGACCCTTCGGGTTCTCGCGCATGAAAAGGTAATTCTCGAAGGCCTCCGCCTCCGATCCGGGGCCATGGCGTTTCAGATGCGCCTCTCCACCCGCGTGCAGATCGGTTTCATCGACCATCCGGTCGCAATGGGGGCAGTGCAGGATCAGCATGAGGGAACCTTCGATGCAGCGTGTCGGAACGCAAAAAGGCCACCCGCCCCGGGAAGGGAGCAGGCGGCCAGATCGGCGCGGGTCAGGACGGGCTGAGTAGCCAGTCGTGTCGTCAGCCGAAATTTACTCGGCCGGAACCTCGGTCGTTTCAGCAGGTGCGATGACGGCGTCGTCGACCACGTCAGCGGCACCTGTGGCAACATCATCCACGACAGCGCCGGCCTCGACAGCCGTGTCTTCGATGGGTTCGACCGTCTCTGCAGCACCGATGTCGGTCTCGGTAACTGCGGGCGCGACATCGTCATCACCCAGAAACAGGAACGCCAACAGGGCGAGCACGACGATGACCACACCGATGATAAGCGCGGAGCTGCCGCTGCGCCGCTCTTTGGTCGGTGTGCTGTTGTTGTGAATGTTCGTGGTGTTGGGACGGTTCGGGTCCCGGTTGGGATCCAGGTTGGTGTTGCGGTCCGACATGTCGAAAACTCCTGCATAGGGTGACTTAGCGATTTAACGTCGCGCTCCGGGTGCTGGTTCCCGGTTACGTGAAGATCGCGGCGCCAATCCGCCTGATCGTGGAAACAGGCACGTGGCATCAGTGCGCCACCCCGGCGGCAACGCTTTCATCGATGAACTTGCCATGCCGGAAACGGTTCATGCTGAATTCCTCGGTCAGGGGTGAATGACCCTTGGCCACAAGCTCTGCCATGGCCCAACCCGACCCTGGAATGGCCTTGAATCCGCCGGTGCCCCAACCGCAGTTGACGAAGATGCCCTCCACCGGCGTTGTCGACAGGATGGGCGACCGGTCGCCCGTCACATCCACGATCCCGCCCCACTGGCGCAGCATCTTCAACCGCCCCACGATGGGGAACGTCTCGACCAGCGCGCGCACCGTCTCTTCGATGTGATGAAAGCTACCGCGCTGTGTGTAGTTGTTGTAGCCGTCCGTGCCGCCGCCGATCACCATTTCGCCCTTGTCGGACTGCGACATGTAACCGTGGACCGTGTTGGCCATCACGACGACGTCCATGCAGGGCTTGATCGGTTCGCTGACCAGGGCCTGAAGTGCGACGCTTTCGATCGGCAACTGAAACCCGGCCTTCTGCGCCAGGACCGACGCATGGCCGGCCACGACCATCGCCAGCTTGTCGCATCTGATGTCGCCGCGTGTCGTGTTGACGCCGGTGACGCGGCCCGCTTCGGTCGTCACACCTGTCACCTCGCACTGCTGGATGATGTCCATGCCCATGTCGGCGCAGGCCCGTGCATAGCCCCAGGCCACCGCGTCGTGCCGCGCCGTGCCGCCACGGGCCTGCCACAGCGCACCCAGCACCGGATAGCGCGGGCCGTCGATGTTCATGATCGGGCACAGCTCCTTGACGCGGGCGGGTCCGATCCATTCGGTCGTGACGCCCTGCAAGGCATTGGCATGGGCCGTGCGCTGATAGCCGCGGATCTCGTGCTGGGTCTGCGCCAGCATCATCACGCCGCGCGGGCTGAACATCACGTTGTAGTTCAGATCCTGACTGAGCGTCTCGTACAGGCTGCGGGATTTTTCGTAGATCGCGGCTGACGGGTCCTGAAGGTAATTGCTGCGGATGATCGTGGTGTTGCGCCCCGTGTTGCCGCCCCCCAGCCAGCCCTTTTCCAGCACCGCGACATTCGTGATGCCAAAGTTCTTACCCAGGTAATAGGCGGTCGCAAGGCCATGTCCGCCCGCCCCCACGACGATCACGTCATAGCGCGGCTTGGGTTCCGCCTGCCCCCAGGCCCGGGTCCAGCCGGTATGCTGCCGGAACGCTTCACGGGCGATGGCAAAGGCGGAATAGCGTTTCATCGGGAGCGAATCCTTCAAGGCCACGAGGGCGGTCTGCCCGCCTTTCCTGAACCCTCGGGACTTACGACAGGATACCGACAGCGGCAAGAGAGCCGGGTTTTGCGACATCCTCCTGCGGTGGCCCGTCGCAGGTGCGGCCATGCGGGGTTTCCAGCAGGGTCCGCGCCCCTTAAGTAGGGCGCAAACCGGGGGTAGAGTTGTGTTCTGGATGATCTGCATCGTCATGACGCTTGTCGTCGCGTCCCTGCTGGCCGCGCCTTTGCTGCGCCCCGCCGGCGACGATGCCGAACACCCCCAGCTTGCAATCTACAAGGGGCAACTGGCCGAGGTCGACCGCGATGTCGAACGCGGCGTGCTGGACGCGGATGACGCCGAACGCGCCCGCGCCGAAATCGCGCGCCGCCTGCTGGCCGTCAGCCGCACGACTCAGGTGACCGGCACGGCACCACGCTGGGCCAGCGGCGCTGTCGCGGGTGTCGTCACCCTGCTGCTGCTGGGTCTGGGCGGTCTGACCTATCTGTCTGTCGGCGCACCCGGCGACCCGGACCAACCTCTTGCAGCGCGCCTGCAACAGGCCGAGGCGATGCGCGAGAGCCGCCCCGACCAGGCCGCGCTCGAAGCCGCCGCCCCGCCGCCGCCCGCCGTTGCCGATGCGCCCGCCGACTACCGCGAACAGATCGCGCAACTGCGCGCCATCGTCCCGACACGGCCCGACGACCTGCAAGGCTGGACGCTGCTGGCGTTGCACGAAGCACGTCTTGGCAACTACGCCGCCGCCGCCCGCGCACAGGAACGCGCCGTCGCGTTGCAGGGTGACGAAGCCACGCCGGACGACCTGGCGCGCATGATCGACCTGCTGGTCGCCGCCGCGAACGGCACCATCTCGCCCGAGGCGGAGGTCATCGCCCGCGACCTGCTGGCGCGCGACGAGGCGAGCATCGCGGGACGTTATTACATGGGCGCGCTTTACAACCAGACGGGCCGTCCCGACATCGCATTCCGGTTCTGGGGACCGATCGTGGACAGCGGCGACACGTCGTTTCACGCCGAACTGGCCCGCACCCAGATCGAGGATGCGGCGATGCGTGCCGGTGTCGAATACACCCTGCCCGAGATGCGCGGCCCCGATGCCGCCGCCGTCGCCGCGGCCGAGGACATGACCGAAGAGGACCGTCAGGCGATGATCGGTGGCATGGTCAACCAGTTGGCCGACCGCCTGGCGACCGATGGCGGCCCGGTGTCAGACTGGGCGCGACTGATCGCGGCCTACGGCGTGCTGGGCCGCGCTGACGACGCCCGCACTATCTATGAAGAGGCGCAATCGGCCTTCGCCGGTGACAACATCGCCCTGCAAACCCTTGCGAAAGCTGCACAATCCGCAGGCATCTCCGAATGATCCGCGAAGACGTCCCGGCATTTCTGGATGCCGTGCCGGCGTTCGGCGCGCTGGCGGGACTGGACCTTGGCACCGTCACCATCGGCGTCGCCGTGTCGGACGTGCTGCGCGGCGTGGCAACCCCGTTCGAGACGATCAAGCGCAAGAAATTCGGTCTGGACGCGGCGGCGCTGTTGGACCTGTGCGACCGGCGGCAGATCACCGGGCTGGTGCTGGGCCTGCCGCTGAACATGGACGGCAGCGAAGGTCCGCGCTGTCAGACCACCCGCGCCTTTGCCCGCAACCTCGAACGGCTGACGCCGCTGCCCATCACCTTTTGGGATGAACGTTTGTCCACCGTTGCCGCCACCCGTGCGCTGCTGGAGGCGGATACGTCGCGAAAGCGTCGCGCCGAAGTCATCGATCACGTGGCCGCCGCCTATATCCTGCAAGGCGCGCTGGACCGCATCCGCCACATGAAGGCCAACCCATGACCGACGCGATCTGGAAACGCGACGAGATCGATAGCCCCTGCGTGAAGGTCTGTGTGATCCACCCCGCCAGCCGGCTGTGCACAGGCTGTTTGCGCACCATCGACGAAATCGGGGCCTGGTCGCGCATGACGCCAGAGGCGCGACGTGCTGTCATGGCCGAACTGCCCACGCGGTCGGGACAGATCACCCAGCGACGCGGCGGACGCGCGGCGCGTATCGCAAGGGATCTTACAGACAAGGACAACTGAATCCGGAAAAGTCTTTCTGTCCCGCCTCAGGCCGCCGTCGGAAACACGAAACACCGGTCGCGCCGGATCATGATCCAGAGTGGCGTGCCGGGCTTTGGCAGGAACACAGATGGGATCTGCGCGCGCAGGATCGTTCCGTCGTAGTCCATCCGGAATTCCACCAGTGACTCGGACCCCATGAACCGCGCCCGCTGGACGATCCCACGCGCCGGCGTGCCTTCCATCTGCGTCGGATGCGGTCCGCGCCCTGCGCGGTCGAAGTCGATCTTCAGATGCTGCGGACGGATGCAGATGTCGACCGGCGTGCCGTCAGGGACGCCCGGCGCAAGGAACTGACCAAAGGGCGTATCGGTTAGAGCTCCATGAACCTCACCCCTTATAACATTGATATCGCTAAAGAAAGCCGCCGCTTTGCGGTCGACCGGCGTGTTGTAGATGTTGTAGGGCGCGCCGCGCTGCACAATCCGCCCGTCGCGCATCAGCGCAATTTCGTCGGCCATGCGCATCGCCTCGCCGGGCTCGTGCGTGACCAGCAGCACGGCGGTGCCTTCGGCCTTCAGCACGTCCAGCGTCTCGTCCCGGATATCGTCACGCAGACGGTCATCTAGGCCCGAAAACGGCTCGTCCATCAGCATGACCTTGGGACGCGGTGCGAGCGCGCGCGCCAGTGCGACCCGTTGCTGTTCACCCCCCGACAACTCGTGCGGGTAACGGTCGATGTGGCGGCCCATGCCGACCTTGGCCAGCAGATCCTCGACCTGCCGGCGGGCGGCACCACGGTCCATCTTCAACCCAAAGGCCACGTTGCGCGCCACGCTCAGATGCGGAAATAGCGCGAAATCCTGGAACATCAGTCCGATGGACCGTTGCTCTGGCGGCACGTTCACGCCGTCGCCGCAGATCACATGCCCGTCGACGCGGATCTCTCCCGCATCGGGCTGCTCCACGCCCGCGATCATCCGCAGAGTCGTGGACTTGCCGCAACCCGACGGCCCCAGAAGGCAGGTCACCTGACCCGGCATGACGCTCAGGCTGACGTCATCGACGACCCGCTGGCCGTCGAAGCTCTTGGCAATCTGCACGATCTCGAGGCGGGGGGGCGTGGGCATGTATTAGTCCAGCAAAATAGTCAGCGTTGGACTATCAAGCTCCCTCACCAAGAACAAGACGACAGGTCACAAGGTCGCGTTGATTGCCCCGCCGTCCAGCAGGATGTTCTGGCCGACGATGAAAGCGGCACGGTCGGAACACAGAAAGGCGCACATCGCTCCGAAATCCGCGGGGTCACCATAGCGCCGCGCCGGAATCGTCTCCACCCGCTGCGCGCGGGCGTCCTCCAGGCTGATATTCTGCGCGCGCGCAACGTTTCCGTCCAATGCGTCGGCGCGGTCTGTGGCATGGATGCCGGGCAGCAGGTTGTTGATCGTCACGCCGAACGGGGCCACCTGCCGCGCGGTGCCGGCGACATAGCCCGTCAGGCCCGCCCGCGCAGAATTGGACAGGCCAAGCTGCGCAATGGGTGCCTTGACGGAACCCGAGGTGATGTTCACCACCCGCCCCCAGCCCCGGTCGATCATGCCGGGCAGCAAGGCCTTCATCAGCGCGATGGGCGTCAGCATGTTGGCGTCCAGCGCCTTGATGAAATCGTCGCGGTCCCAGTCCGACCACAGGCCTGGCGGCGGCCCCCCCGCGTTGGTGACCAGGATGTCGACGCCCTGCGCCGCATTCAGCAACCGCGCGCGGTCGTCGGGGTCGGCAACGTCACCGGCCACCGTCGTCACGCTTACCCCCCAGTCGGCCCGGATCGCCTCGGCCGTAGCCTCCAGCGCCTCGTTGCCCCGCGCGTTCAGGACCAGATCCACGCCTGCCTCGGCCAATGCCGCAGCACAGCCCCGGCCCAGCCCCCGCGATCCCGCGCAGACCAGCGCCGTCTTTCCCTTCAATCGCAGATCCATCGTAAGACTCTCCTTAAGACCAGCCAGGGATGTCGCACTGGCAATTTGCATTAACATAGCGTTAACCATCGGAGATCATAGATCGGATGTGCCGGCATTGACGCGCGGGCCATGGCCTTTAAGGTGCGCCGGTGTTGCAAAGAGATTTCATGTCAGACACGAACCGGCAATTCCAGAGCGTCCAGGTCCTGCCGTCCGACGCGTTCCGCGTCACCGACGGTGTCGCCTTTGGCGAAGCTCTGGCCTTTGCCGACGAACTCATCATGGACGACATCTACGAACTGTCGCCCGTCGCGCGCCCGCTGGCTCTGGCCTTGGCGGCAGAGGGGGACGGCGGCACGTTCCGGATCGCGTCGGGTGGACAGGTCGGCATGATCGGCAGCGACGTCTACCTCGACTGCTGCATCACCCTGATGGCCACCGACGGCAAGACCTACGAGGCTCTCGTACTGGTCGAGGTCGTGTCCGGCGGGGTGGAGGCGGTCTATATGCTGCCGCTTGCCAATCTGCTGCCCAACCACCCTTACCGGCTGGTCGGCGTCGATCGCCAGATCGCCACGACGCGCTTTGCCGAAGTGGCAAGCGTGTCGTTCACGCGGGGCACGCGGATCACGATGGCCTCGGGGGCGCAGGTGCCGATCGAAGATGTTCGCGTCGGCGACCGTGTGCTGACCCGCGACGACGGACCGCAGGTCGTGCGCTGGATCGGTGCGACGACCCTGCGCGCCGTGGGCGATTTCGCTCCGGTCGTGATCCGCAAAGGGGCGCTGCACAATGCCAACGATCTTGTCCTGTCGCCCGATCACCGCCTATTCGTCTATCAGCGGCAGGACCGGCTGGGGGCCGGGCGGCACGAGGTTCTGGTCAAGGTCCGCCACCTGATCAACGGCGACACGGTGTTTCAGCGGGACGGTGGATTCGTCGACTATTTCCAACTGCTCTTTGACCAGCACCAGATCATCTATGCCGAAGGGATCGCTGCCGAATCCCTGCTGATCGATCCGCGCACCCGCGCCGCCCTGCCCGATCATCTGGACGACAGCGTGCGGCGCGGTCATGCGCATCGGCACCACCTCGACTACGAGGTGCGGGAATCGATGTTGAGCGCCGGTGACGCCGTGGCGCTACTGCGCCGCGCCTCTTCTGACTGACCTAATCTAGTCGGGGCGCCGCGTCCCGGCAAAGGTGCCGTCGAAGATGTCCTGCCCGGCAGGACCGGCGATGTCCCCGAACACAAGCCCTCTGGCCGCCGTCTGGCCCTGCGCCAGGAACTCGCCTTCAAGCGTGGCGTCGATGACATAGGTGCCGCGCGGCCCGGTCAGCGCGCCATCGACATCGCCGTCAAAGCTGTAGGCGACCGCCGCATCGGTATCGCGGTAGATGTTGCCGTTGGTGATCACCAGCGCACCGGCCAGGGTGCTGCGGTCGGCGGTTTCGAACCCTGTGGCCTGCTCGCGGATCTGGTCGAATCCCGCTCCGAAATTCACGTCGAGCGTCAGGTCGGCAAGGTACTGCGCCCGCGCCCCATCCACGCCCGTCGGCAGGTTGGCCCGCATGTAGCCGTCGTAATGCGCCCGTCCAGACACCGGCAGGCTGGCCGGAGGGCTGATTGGCGTGCCGTCCAGGAGGTCGTCGAACTGCCCCGGGCTCGGACGACCCGCGACATCGCCTCCGCCCCCACCGCCACACCCAGACAGGGCCATGAGGACACAAAGACCGAAGATCCGCATTGCAATATTCTCCACCCCGGACATCCGCTGAAACTGGAAGAACAGGGTTAAGATATCCTTAACCCTGTTCCAGTCCGGCAGCCTGTGGCGGCGAGACGATCAGCGCGAGGTGCGACCCAGCACGCCGTTCAGCCCGAATGTGCCGCCCGGCCGGCCGTTGACCGAGATGTTGCCCTCCATCGGAAACCCGATGTACTGACCGGACGATCCCTTGAAGCCGCCGTTGCGACCGCTGCCGTCCGTGATCCGGCCGTCGACGCCGATTGTCTGGCTGCCATAGGTCAGCGTGCCGCCGACATCGCCCAGGATCGACACCTGCGATGCGTTCAGATTGCGGTTCAGCACACCGTTGCGGATCGCCAGAGTGCCGCCCAGATCGGTGCCTTGCGAATCGACGAAATTGCCGATGGTGCCGCCGACGCGGTTTGTGCCGAAGTTCACGCCGACCTGGGCAAGCCCGCTGACCGGCACGCGGTTGGCGGCCGTCAGATCACCCGCTACGTAGCCCAGGTAGTTCGACGACCCGCTGACCGGCACGGCCGCCTTCGGCGTCACGCTGGCGGCGTTGTATCCCGGTGCCAGCTTTCCGGCCACCGTCTGGATTTCCGACAACGACAACCGACCGGACCCGCCCGCTGGCAGCAGGTTGTCGCCGGGGAAGGCTGCGGAATTGCCCGGCAGCGGCACGGTGGTGCCACCGCAGGCCGCAAGCGCGGCCAAGGCACCGACACAGAATGTCATACGCAGTTTAGAGATCACGGCAGGATCCTCCACAAAAGGTGGTCCCCGCAGGGTGCGGGGGCCTTGGATGGAAGCATCCAGCGCGTAAGAAGTGCTAGGCAAAGGCGGTCGATTGCTATCGGATATCAGCCGGCATCCCTAGCCGGCTGATCCGCGCTTAATTTTAATTTTCACCTGTGATAATGAAATCCACGATCGCGGTCTTGCCGTTGACGGTCGCAGTCATGTTGGGCGCGCCTGCCTGATCCACGGCCGACCCGACCGTGCCGCTGACCGCCGTGATGCCCCGCGTGCGGATGGCACCGCTCGTGCGGTTGCCCCAGAACCCACCCACCGCGTCGCCCTGCATGGCGATGGTGTCGCCGCCCGCATCGAGGCTGCCCTGATAAGACAAGCTCAATTCAACCGGATTGGTTGCCGTGTCGATCTGACCACCGGAATAGGTCAGTTTGCCGGGGGCCAAGATGCCTCGGTTGGCGCTGTTGTAGCCGCGAAAACCCGTTGCCGTGCCAATGACGCGTTCATTTGCGAAGTTCACGGTCAGGCTCGACTTACCGATCAGATAATATTGCGCCTTGCCCTGCTTTGCGATGATGGTTGCCCCGCCGGTGAATGTCGAAGTTCCTGGGGTCGGAAGATTGGCTACTGTGGTCGGCTGATAGCCCCTGATCCGATCGAGGCCGGCCTGAACCTCTATGACATCGGACCGGAATTGCTCGAAGGTAGGCGCGCCAAGAGAGGTCGGGACCACCGGCGTCATGTCGGTTCCGGACCCGCCACAGGCCGCCAGAAATGCCAGCGTGGCAGCGCAAGCAAGTATCTTCATGATGACACCCTTTGAAATTCAAATCTGGACAGCACCTTAATTCATGGATTGATTCCTGCAACTTCAATTACGAGGGGCTGCGCGCAGGGTCCACGTCCGCCGGACAGGCGTCGCAACCTCAAACCGCTTTGCAATCCGGACCCGCATTGCCCTTGGGGCGGCCGCAGGATAAGGCGTCAGGCATGACAAATCGCCCTGCCCTGCCCGCTGAGATCGCCCGCCGCCGGACCTTTGCGATCATCTCGCATCCCGACGCCGGCAAGACGACCCTGACCGAGAAATTCCTGCTTTATGGCGGTGCCATCCAGATGGCTGGACAGGTCCGCGCCAAGGGCGAGGCACGGCGCACGCGATCCGACTTCATGCAGATGGAAAAGGACCGGGGAATCTCCGTCTCGGCCTCTGCCATGTCGTTCGATTTCGACGGCTACCGCTTCAATCTGGTCGACACCCCCGGCCACTCGGATTTCTCCGAGGACACCTACCGCACGCTGACCGCCGTGGACGCCGCTGTCATGGTGATCGACGGGGCCAAGGGCGTGGAATCCCAGACGCAGAAGCTGTTCGAGGTATGCCGCCTGCGCGACCTTCCGATCCTGACGTTCTGCAACAAGATGGACCGCGAAAGCCGCGATACCTTCGAGATCATCGACGAGATTCAGGAAAACCTCGCCATCGACGTGACACCGGCAAGCTGGCCGATCGGCAAGGGGCGCGAGTTCATCGGCACCTACGACATCCTGAACGACCGCCTCGACCTGATGGACCGCGCAGACCGCAACAAGGTGGCGCAGTCCGTGCGGATCAGCGGGCTGTCCGACCCGAAACTCAAGGACCTCATTCCGGCCGACCTGCTGGGCATCTTCCTTGAGGAAATCGAGATGGCGAAGGCGCTGATGCCAACGCTCGACCGTGACGCGATGCTGGCGGGCACCATGACGCCGATCTGGTTCGGGTCTGCGATCAACTCCTTTGGCGTCAAGGAGCTGATGCAGGGCATCAGCACCTATGGCCCGGAACCGCAGCCACAGCGCGCAGAGCCGCGCCAGATCGCCCCCGAGGAGACCGCCGTCACCGGCTTCGTCTTCAAGGTGCAGGCCAACATGGACCCCAAGCACCGCGACCGCGTCGCCTTCGTCCGCATGGCATCGGGCCACTTCGAGCGCGGCATGAAACTGACCCATGTGCGCAGCAAGAAGCAGATGGCCGTCACGAACCCCGTCATGTTCCTGGCCGCCGACCGCGAGTTGGCAGAGGAAGCCTGGGCCGGCGACATCATCGGCATCCCCAACCATGGGCAGCTCCGCATCGGCGATACCCTGACCGAAGGCGAGAACCTGAAGGTCACGGGCATCCCGTCCTTTGCGCCGGAGTTGTTGCAGACCGCCCGGGCAGGCGATCCGATGAAGGCCAAGCATCTTGAAAAGGCGCTGATGCAATTCGCCGAGGAAGGCGCCGCCAAGGTCTTCAAGCCGACCTATGGGTCGGGCTTCATCGTGGGCGTTGTGGGGGCGCTTCAGTTCGAGGTGCTGGCCAGCCGGATCGAGCTGGAATACGGCCTGCCCGTCCGGTTCGAGGGATCGCAGTTCACGTCCGCCCGCTGGGTCCATGGCCCCAAGGATGCAGTCGAGAAATTCGCCGCCGCCAACAAACAGCACATCGCCTTGGACAATGATGGCGACACGGTTTTCCTGACCCGTCTGCAATGGGACATCGACCGTGTTGGCCGCGACTATCCCGACATTCGCCTGTCGGCGACCAAGGAAATGATGGTGTGACCCGCGGAACGGGCTTGTCCGGACCCGCGTGTGTTCCTATTCTGTTCGAAAGCCGAAAGGACTGACATGACCGCCCACCGCCCACGCTATGCCGAATTCTTCGCGGGTGCGGGCATGGTTCGGGCGGCGCTGTCGGGCGGCTGGGACCTGGCCTTCGCCAATGACATCGACGCGTCGAAATGCGCCGCCTACGGCGAGAATTGGGGCACGGACGGGTTGATCCACAGCGACATCGCCGCCTTGGATGCGGACCAGCTGCAACAATCCATCGACCTTTACTGGGCGTCCAGCCCGTGTCAGGATCTGAGCCTGGCAGGCCATCGCACGGGGTTGGCGGGTGCGCGGTCGTCCACCTTCTTTGCGTGGATCCGACACATCAAGACAGCCCGCGACGCCGGTTTCGCCCCCCGTGTCCTTGCGTTCGAGAACGTGACCGGTCTGCTGTCCAGCCACGGCGGACGCGACTTTCAGGCTGTCGTCGCCGCCTTTGCCGACTGCGGCTATCGCTGCGGCGCGTTGGAGATCGACGCCCGCCATTTCCTGCCGCAAAGCCGCCCGCGGGTTTTCGTCATTGCCGTCCGCGACGGGCTGGCCCTGCCCGACGGTCTGACGCTGGACGGCGCGCAGGCCGCGTTCCACTCCGACCGCATCCGTGCCGCCCATGCCCGCCTGCCGCGCGCGTTGCAGCAAGCCTGGCTCTGGTGGTCGCTGCCGCAACCGGCCAAGCCCGATGCCGCATTGGCCGACCTGATCGACACCAACACCTTCGATGCCACTCTGCGGGTGGATCACGACCGCCTGCTGTCGTTGATGGCCCCGTCGCACAGCGCCCGCGTGCTGGACGCGGCCGACGCGGGCGGCCTGCACATCGGCATGGTCTACAAGCGCGGCCGCCCGTCAGGCGACGGCGGCACCGTCCAGCGGGCCGAGGTGCGGTTCGACGGAATCGCCGGCTGCCTGCGCACCCCCGGCGGCGGGTCGTCGCGGCAGACCGTGCTCATCATTCGCGACGGACAGATCGCCGCGCGTCTGTTGTCCACGCGCGAGGCGGCGCGCCTGATGGGCTTGCCCGACACCTACCGCTTGCCGACGCGCTTCAACGATGCCTACCGCCTGTCCGGCGACGGCGTTGCGGTGCCGGTGGTCAGGCACCTCGACACCCATCTGTTTCAGCCGATTCTGCGCCACAGTGCCCGCGTCCGGGCGGTGGCGTGATCGACCCCAAGACCTACCGCGCCCGTGCAATCCGCGACCTGACGGATCGGATCGGGGTCTACGCGCTTTGCGACCTCGACGGTGTGCCCATCTATGTAGGCCAATCGGTCGACGGCATCCGCAGCCGCGTGCGGCGGCACCTGACATCGGCGCGGTCCGACATCATCGCCAATCGCATGATCGACGTCTGGGAAATCGCCTACGTCAAAGCCTGGCCCGTCACCGACGCCGCGCTGATTCCGGGCATCGAGGCGTTCCTTTTCGCGACTTTCGATGCGCAGCATCAGTTGATGAACGGCCGCGCGATGGTCAGCGCCGTGGACCTGTCCGCCGACCTGCCGGACCCGCAGATCGTGCAGGTCATCGCAGAGGACGAGCGGCGGGATCGTCTGCGCCCGGCCCAACGGCTGCCGCGCCAGATCGCGCAGTATCTGTCGCTGGTGGACTATATCCAGACGGTAAAGGACGAACGCCACCTGAAACGCTCGCTTCAGGCACATTTCGACCGGCTGATCGCCTATCACGAGACGTTTCTGTCCTGACGCCTTTACGAGGGGTTAATCCTTCTGCGCGAGTGTCGGAGCATACGCTGGCTTGCCCTCATCGTGATTCTCTCTGCCTGCGTCCCGATCGACGCAGAGGTGCTGCGAGGCTACGATGACTGGCGCGGCACGACGACCCTCATGACCCATGAACGCGAAATCCACCGCAGCCCGGACGGCGACGGCCTGATGGCCGCCCGACCAGTGGTCATCATGGGTGCCGACGGACGCGCCTACGGTGTGCTGACCGATGTGCGGCGGCGGGACGCCAATGGCCCGGCCATCGACCGCATGACCTCCGGCGACATCCCCCTCGTCTACACCGCCCATGACCGACGCCTGACGCATTGCATCGACGGCTGCCAACCGGCAGAGGTCGGCATCATCACGTTAAGCGAGCGTGCCTTTCGCACGGCCGCCGTCACCGGTCTGCCGCTGCGGGCCTGGGGCCTGCGTGGTCGATATGACGGCACGGTCCCGGCAGAGGCTTTTGCACGCGTGCTGGCAGAAGCGGATACGATCCGATAGTGTGTCGTCATGCCCCTGCAGAATCGCGTCTTGCCGACGCAAGAGATCGTCGCTCTTTCCGCCCGCGGCACCCTGACGGGCAATCGCGGCATCCTGCACCGCGACGACCGCACGCTCGGCCGCGCGCGCTGGACTCACAAGGCGTGGATCTGCTGCACTCTGGATTGGAAAGGCCTGCGCCGACGGGTGATGACCGGCCGCACATGGACGGAACTGTTCTTTCTGGACGAGGCGACAGCCCTTGCCGCCGGTCACCGCCCCTGTGCCCGGTGTCGTCGCACGGCCTACATGCGGTTTCAGGACGCCTGGACCGCGGCGACCGGCGAGCGCGTCACGGCCCAGCAGATCGACGCTGCCCTGCATGCTGCGCGCCTGGCACCAGATCGCCGACAGCGACGACACCGAGCCGACTGTGGCAAATTGCCCGATGGCACCCTGATCCTGTGGCAGGATCGACCGCATCTGGTCCGCGCGGGTGCTGCCCTGCCATGGACGCCTGACGGCTACGGCGCGCCTGCAGACATGAAAAAGGGGACAGAGGTGATCGTCCTAACCCCTGCCCCCCTCGTGGCCGTGTTGCAGGCAGGCTATGCGCCAGCGATGCACGACACGGTTCCGGGATGATCTACGCGAGCGTCGCATCCATCGTAATCTCTGCATTCAGCAGCTTGCTGATCGGGCAGCCCTTTTCCGTAGCGCGTGCGACTTCCTGAAACTCGTCGTCCGAGATGCCGGGAATGGTCGCGGTGACTTCGATATGGGCCTTCGTCACGGCAAAGCCGCCATCGACCTCTTCCAGCGACACGGTCGACTTGCTGTCGATCGCATCGGCGGTATAGCCCTTCTCGCCAAGGTTCAGCGCCATCGCCATTGCAAAACAGGCGGCATGGGCCGCACCCACAAGCTCTTCCGGGTTGGTGCCGGGACCATCCTCGAACCGCGCCTTGAAGCCGTAGGGATGATCCGTCAGCGCTTGCGTCTGGGTCGAGACCTTGCCGGTCCCGTCCTTCAGCGTGCCCTGCCAGTTTGCCGTGCCATGCTTCCTGATCATGTCGTGTCCTTTCAAAACAATCCTGTCCCAACGCGGCGGGCACCCGGGCTGTTCCCGGCTGCAAGTCCGGTCGCCGTAAACCTTGACGATTGCCCGACAAAGGCGTAACGGCAGGCCAGTCGAACGCCTCGGCAATCTGGTCGGGCGGGCCGCGCAGTTCTGCGGCCACACAAAGCCGCATCTGCGAAAGGGCTCCATGATTAAGTTTTCCGACCTCAACCTTGACCCCAAGGTTCTCAAGGCAATCATCGACACCGGGTATGAAATTCCGACACCGATCCAGGCGGGCGCCATTCCCCCCGCTTTGGAAGGCCGTGACGTGCTTGGGATCGCCCAGACCGGGACAGGCAAGACCGCCAGTTTCACGCTGCCAATGATCACCCTGCTGGGCCGGGGCCGCGCCCGCGCGCGGATGCCACGCTCTCTCGTGCTGGCACCGACCCGCGAACTCGCCGCACAGGTGGCGGAAAACTTCAACGCCTATGCAAAATATACAAAGCTGACCAAGGCATTGCTGATCGGCGGGACCTCTTTTAAGGAACAGGACCAGTTGATCGACAAGGGCGTCGATGTGCTGATCGCCACCCCCGGTCGCCTGATCGACCATTTCGAACGTGGCAAGCTGATCCTCTCGGACGTCAAGATCATGGTCGTGGATGAAGCCGACCGGATGCTCGACATGGGGTTCATCCCGGATATCGAACGCATCTTCCAGATGACGCCCTTCACCCGGCAGACGCTGTTCTTCTCGGCCACGATGGCACCCGAGATCGAGCGGATCACCAACACCTTCCTGTCCAATCCCGCCAAGATCGAGGTGGCCCGCGCCGCCACCACCGGCGAGAACATCAAGCAGGGCGTGGTGATGTTCCAGGGCACCCACAAGACCAAGGCCGACGCTGAAAAGCGCGAGTTGCTGCGCCGCCTGATCGCCGCCGAAGGCGACGCCTGCTCCAACGCGATCATCTTCTGCAACCGCAAGTCCGATGTGGACGTGGTGGCCAAGTCACTGAAAAAGCACGGGATGAACGCCGAACCGATCCACGGCGATCTTGACCAGTCGCACCGGACCCGCACCCTTGACGGGTTCCGCGACGGGTCGATCCGGTTTCTCGTCGCCTCGGACGTGGCCGCCCGTGGCCTTGATATTCCTGCTGTCACGCATGTGTTCAACTTCGACGTGCCCAGCCATGCAGAGGATTACGTACACCGCATCGGCCGCACGGGTCGCGCCGGCCGCACCGGCACCGCGATCATGATCTGCGCGCCGCGTGACGAAAAGAACCTGGCCGATGTCGAACGTCTGGTGCAGAACGCCATTCCGCGCCTCGACAACCCGATGGGGGCCGCGACGCCGCCGACGACCACGGCACCCATTGACGACGTCGATGCCCCGCGCGAGGTCAAGCCTCGCCGCCAGCGGACCCGTGGTCCCCGCAATGCAGCCCCGACGCCCGTGGTAGAGGCGACCGTGGCCGAGGTGCCGGCAGAGGTCGCCGAAGAGGCAGAGGCTGCCCCGGTTGCCGAAACAGCTTCGCCTGAACCGGTCGCACAGCCCCAGCGTGAAGACCGCCCCGCCCGTAGCGATCGCCGCCCTCGCGGTGGCGAGCGGACCGGTGGGGACCGTGAGCGGCCCGCACCGGATCGCAACGAGCGTCCCTCGCCCGACCGCGCCTCCAACGATCGCGGTGGACGCGATCAGGAGCCGCGGGACCGGGCCGACGGCGATCGTGGCGGCCGTGGACGCGGCAACGACCGCTCTGGTGGCCGTCAGGACAACGTCGTCGGCATGGGTGACGACACTCCCGAGTTCATCGCGAAAAGCTTTGCGGAACGCAGCGGGGCCTGACCCCGCTGCGCATCCTCCCGCCGATGTGACCCGTGCGGGGTCGACGCGAGCCGGCACGCACGGCACCATCAGGTGAAAACAGGATGACTGCGCGCCCCATGTTGAAATTCCTTCTGATACCAATGGCCTTGCTGGCAACGCCGGCCCTGGCCGACGTCTGCGCAAGCACTGTCGAATCGATCGACCTCCAGATCGACACCGAGACGTTGACCGTCTCGCCCGCACCGACCACCCGGCGCGAGCGTCTGCTGAACTTTCCTGCCCGATCCTTCGACTGGGTGACCGGCCACCAGCGCACCTGCACGAGCGAGGAGGTCTTTGCCCTGCTGTCGCAGATCGAGCCTGTGGACGACATGTGTCTGCAATACGCCGACGACGACGCGGGCTACCTGCTGGTGCCCGGTCCGCGCAATTTCCGCGGGCGTTGCTCCTCGGGCGGAATCTGCACGAAGGTGAATGGCACGAAGGACGCCCTCACCTCGGCCACGGGGGCCATCGTCGGCACGATCCTCGGCACAGGCACATCGACGCTCAGCAAGGTGACGCACAGTTCCGGGGCGGTGGTGCTGTCGGGAACCGGCGCCTCCGTCGGCAGCACGCTCGGGACGGCGGCGACCGGTGCGGTCACGGCGGTCGGTGCGCCTGTCGCGATCGGCGCTGCGGCGGTGACGGCGGTCGCCGTTGGTGGCGCGGTCTACGTCTGTTCCGAATAGGATTTCCCAGCGGACGGCAGTGCGCGGACGACATGGGGGCGCGGCCCACATACCCCCGGGATATTTCCGACCAGAAGAATAGAAGACCTCGAAACAAAAAAGGCGCCGGCCCGTGAGGACGACGCCTTTACTTGCTGATCGGTCTGGCTCAGCCGAGGCGGCTGATCACCACGATGACTTCGGGCTTCTTGCCGATCTCGCCCTGGGCAGAGCGGCGCGCGATGTTCTTGAGCTCTTTCTCCAGCTTCACGTCGTCGCGGATCGTCTTGGCATCGGCGCGACCGATGAACTGCGCCAGATCCGCCTCCATCACCTCGGCCAGCGCCGCGTCGGACCGGCCGGTTTCGGCCAGGCCCGAGATCTCGACCCAAGGGTCGCCCAGCGGCTCGTCGTTTTCGTCGATGATCAATGTGACCACCGCGACGCCGTTCAGCGCCATGCGGATGCGGTCGCGCACCACGCCGTCCATCGCGCCGATCTGGACCGATCCGTCCAGATAGGTGCGCCCGGTCTCGACATATTCGGCCACAGTGGGCTGGTTGCCGCTGAGGTCGATCATCATGCCGTTCACGGCCACGATCCCCGGCAGGCCGGTCAGACCGGCCACCTTCACATGCTCGCGCAGGTGGCGGTGTTCGCCGTGCATCGGGATCAGGAACTGCGGCTTGATCAGCGCGTGCATGGTTTCCAGATCGGGGCGGTTCGCGTGACCAGAGACGTGATACTTGCCGCCATTGTCGTCGACGATGTCCACACCCAGCTCGCTCAGCTGGTTCATGATGCGGATCACGCCCTTCTCGTTGCCGGGAATGGTCTTGGATGAGAAGAGGAACGTGTCCCCTTCCTTCAGGTTCAGCCCCAAATAGCTGCCTTGGCTGAGTTGCGAAGAGGCCGCGCGGCGTTCGCCCTGCGATCCGGTGACAAGCAGCATCAACTGGTTGCGGGGCAAGTTCTGCGCCTCTTCCGGGGGCACGGTATGGGGGAAATCGGTCAGCAGGCCGGTTTCCTTCGCCGCCTCGACCATGCGATTCATCGACCGGCCCAACAGGCAGACCTTCCGGCCAGCCGCCACGGCGGCGTCGGCCAGCGTCTTCAATCGGGCGATGTTGGACGCGAAGGTCGTCGCGGCAACCATGCCGGCGGCGTTCTGCATCAGTTCGGTGATCGCCGGGCCGATGGTGACCTCTGACCGGCCCGCGTGGGGCGAGAAGATGTTGGTACTGTCGCAGACCAGCGCCTTGACGCCGACGCGACCGATCTCTTCCCAGACGGCGGCGTTGAACGGGTCGCCGACCACGGGCGTCATGTCCACCTTGAAGTCGCCGGTATGCACGATCCGGCCACCGGCCGAATCGATCACCAGACCCGCACTTTCGGGGATGGAGTGGCTGATCGGGACATAGGACACTTTGAACGGGCCGCAGTCGATCACCGCCGGATAGGGTTCGACGACCGTGACGGTGTTGTCCGACAGGCCGTGTTCCTGCAGCTTGCGCCGGGCGATGTTGGCGGTGAACTTGCGCGCATAGATCGGCGCGCCAAGCTGCTGCCACAGCAGGCCGACGGCGCCGACATGGTCTTCGTGCGCGTGGGTGATGAAGATGCCGTCGATCTGCGCGCGCCTGTCGCGCAACCAGCTGATGTCGGGGTAGATCAGGTCGACGCCCGGCGTGCCGTCCATGTCCGGGAATGTCACGCCCAGATCGACGACGATCAGGCGTTCCTTACCCTTCGGGCCGTAGCCGTAGACGTAGCAGTTCATGCCGATCTCTCCGGCACCGCCAAGCGCCATGTAGATCAGCCGGTCGTTTGCTTTTGCAGCACTCATGTATGGTCCTTGTTGTATTGGTGGATGACGGTCAGCCCGTGCATCGTCAGGTCATCCTCGACCCGGTCAAATAATTGGTCGCCTGTGGCAAAGAGTGAGGCCAGTCCACCGGTCCCGATGACGGTCATCTCTCGGCCGCGTTCGGCTTTGATCCGTGCGGTTATCTCTTTCACGAGGCCAATGTAACCCCAGAACGCACCGGACTGCATGCAGGCCACGGTGTTCGTGCCGATCACGCGGTCCGGTCGGGTCACATCGACATGAGGTAGCGCCGCGGCGGCCATGTGAAAGGCCTCCAGGCTCACGTTCACGCCGGGGGCGATCACGCCGCCGACATAGGCACCGTCGTCGTCCACGACGTCCAGCGTCGTCGCCGTGCCGAAGTCCACCACGATCAGGTTGCCGCCGTGGCGGTCAAAGGCTCCGGCGGTGTTCACCAGCCGGTCAGGGCCGACGGCCGTGCCGGGATCGACACGCGGCCCGGTCGGCAACTTGCAGTCCGGCTTGCCAACGACCATCGGCCGGCAATTGAAGTAGCGGTCCGCCAGGACGCGCAGGTTGAAGACGACACGCGGCACCGTCGCGCTGACGATGACCTCGTCGATCCGGACGTCCACCTTCTGGGACTGCATCAGCGCCGTCAGCCACACGAAATACTGGTCCGCAGTACGCTGCCAATCGGTCTTGGTCCGCCAGGTCGCCAGAAACCGCGTCCCGTCCCAGACGGAGAACACGGTGTTCGTGTTGCCGCAGTCGATGGCCAGAAGCATGGATGCCCTCTTAGAAATAGATGTCGGCGGCGGGAATGACGCGTGGCCCCTCCGGCGTGATCAGCACGAGGTTTCCGTCGTTGTCGATGGTCTCGAACGTGCCGGTGATCTCATCCCGCGCGGTGCGGGCGGTGATGACCTCGCCCAGCCGTGCCGCGTGGCGCAGCCAGTCGGCGCGGATGATGTCGAAGTCGAACTCCCACAGCTTCGCCTCTTGCGTGGAAAAGTCATTGGCGAGCCGGACCAGGAAGTCCAGGGGTGCGACCTCTGGCCCACCCTCGCCCGTGACGCTGACAGGCGGGAAGGCCGCTTCGCGGACGCCCTGCGGCACATGGGCGAGGTTCACGCCGATGCCGATGGCCAGCCAGTCGACATAAGGTCCCTGCCCGCTGGTCTCCAGCAGGATGCCTGCGACCTTGCCGCCGTTCAGCAGCACGTCGTTGGGCCATTTCAGCGACAGTTTGGTCCGGTCGACATACATCGCAAGCGCCTCGAACAGGGCGACGGCGGCCATGAAGGATCGCAGGCTCGCCTGCTGGGCGGTGCAGTTCGGCCGGTAGATCAGGGTCGCGGCGAAATTGCCCGCAGGCGTCTGCCAGTCACGGCCCCGCCGCCCCCGCGCACCGGTCTGCGCATCCGCGACGATCCAGGTCGGGGCCTCAAGCGTCGGTGCAAGACGCGCCGCCTCGGCCATGGTCGAGTCGACGGATGTCAGGTGACGGCACAGCACACCCTCTGGCCAGAGGGTGTGTGTGGTCGGATCAGTTGACAAGGGCTGCGGCGGCGGCAGCCGCAATCGGCTCTATGCCGAACAGGTTCACGACGCCAAAGACCATGACGGCGGCAGAGGCCAGCAGGAAGCCCGTCAGGATCGGCTGGTTCGGCGCATCAAGCTTGTCCTGCTCTTCTCCGAAATACATGTAGAAGACGATGCGCAAGTAATAGAATGCACCGATGACCGACGCTATCGCGCCGGCCACTGCCAGCCAGGCCAGCCCCGCATCATAGGCGGCGCGCAGGACGTAAAGCTTGCCGAAGAAGCCGACCATCGGCGGCACACCCGCCAGGCTAAACATCAGAACCAGCATGGCCAGCGCGCGGGTCGGCTGGTCCTTGGCGTACATCCGCAGGCTTTGCACATCCGTCACCGGCTGTCCGTCGCGCTGCATGCCGAGGATGAACGCGAAGGTGCCGACGTTCATCGTGACGTAGATCGCCATGTAGATCAGCATCGCCTGCACGCCGAACGCGGTGCCGGCGGCCAGCCCCATCAGGGCGTATCCCATGTGCGCGATGGACGAATAAGCCATCAGCCGCTTGATGTCGCGCTGCCCGATCGCGGCGATGGACCCGAGGAACATCGACACGACGCTCAGGAACGCGACGATCTGCTGCCAGTCGCCGGTGATGCCGCCGAAGGCGTCGAACATCAGCCGCGCGAACAGCGCCATCGCCGCGACCTTGGGGGCGGTGGCGAAAAAGGCGGTGACCGGCGTGGGTGAACCTTCGTAGACGTCGGGCGTCCACATGTGGAAGGGCGCGGCAGAAACCTTGAACGCGAGGCCCGCAATCAGGAACACGAGGCCGAACAGCAGCCCCAGCGACGGCTGATCCTGGACGCCCAGGATGATGCCGCTGAACAGCGTCGTGCCGGTAAAGCCATAGACCAGCGACGCACCATACAGCAGCAGGCCCGACGACAGCGCGCCCAGCACGAAATACTTCAACCCGGCTTCGGTCGATTTCACGGAATCGCGGCGCAGGGAGGCGACGACGTAAAGCGCCAGCGATTGCAGTTCCAGCCCCATGTAGAGCGTCATCAGGTCGCCTGCACTGACCATCACCATCATGCCGACGACGGACAGCGCGACCAGCAGCGGGTATTCGAACCGCAGCAGGTTGCGGGCGGCCATGTAGTGCTCGCTCATCACCAGAACGGCGGCGGCGGACAGCAGGATCGTGATCTTGGCAAACCGAGAGAAGCCGTCGGAGACGAACATGCCGTCAAAGGCCGGCACGGCGGAACCCTGCCCCGAGGCGATCCAGGTCGCCATCAGCACGAAGACACCGGACGTCAGCCAGACCAGCAGGGACGCAGCCCCGTCCTTTACCGTGTAGACTGCGGCCAGCAGCGCCACCATCGCATAGACCGACAGGGTGATTTCCGGCAGGACGGTCTGGATATCGGCAGAAATCATGGGTCCGTTTCCTTAATTCGCGGCAACTTGAGAGGCTGCCTCGTAGGCCGCCTGCGCGGTGTCGTATTGACCGATCATCGCACTGACCGAGGGGCCGATGATGTCGGTCACAAGGCTCGGGTAGACCCCCAGCAACAAGGTCATGACGACCAGCGGTGCGAAGATCATCCGCTCGCGGCGGGACAGGTCGGTGATGGACCGCAACGCCTCCTTGATGAGGTCGCCCATGACGACCCGGCGGTAAAGCCACAGGCCGTAGGCCGCCGACAGGATCACGCCGGATGTGGCGACGACCGCGACCCAGGTATTTACCTGAAAGATGCCCATCAGCACGAGGAACTCCCCGACAAAACCCGAGGTGCCGGGCAAGCCGACGTTGGCCATCGTGAAGAACATGAAGATCATCGCATAGGCCGGCATCCGGTTCACGAGGCCGCCGTAAGCGTCGATGTCACGCGTGTGCATCCGGTCGTAGATCACGCCGACGCAGAGGAACATCGCACCCGAGATGAAACCGTGGCTGATCATCTGGAAGATCGCGCCATCCAGTCCCTGCTGGTTCACCGTGAAGATGCCCATCGTGACGAAACCCATGTGTGCCACCGACGAATAGGCGATCAGCTTCTTCATGTCCTGCTGCACGAGGGCGACCAGAGAAGTGTAGACGATGGCGATGGCCGACAGCCACAGCACCAGCGGCCCCATCACCTCTGACCCGACCGGGAACATCGGGAGGCTGAACCGCAGAAAGCCGTAGCCGCCCATCTTCAGCAGGATCGCGGCCAGCACGACCGATCCGGCGGTCGGGGCCTGGACGTGGGCATCCGGCAGCCAAGTGTGGACCGGCCACATCGGCATCTTCACGGCGAAGCTCGCGAAGAAGGCGATGAACATCAGCGTCTGCACGCCGCCGACGATGTTGATGCCCAGCACCGTGAGGTGGGCAAAGGGGAAGGTCGTGGTCATCAGCGTCGGGATGTCCGTAGTCCCCGCGATCGAGAACATCGCCACCATCGCGACCAGCATCAACACGGACCCGAGGAAGGTGTAGAGGAAGAACTTGAAGCTGGCGTAGATGCGGTTTGCCCCACCCCAGATGCCGATGATCAGGAACATCGGGATCAACCCGGCCTCGAAGAACAGATAGAACAGGATCAGGTCCAGCGCCATGAACACGCCCAGCATCAGTGTTTCCAGCACGAGGAAGGCGATCATGTATTCCTTGACGCGCGTGTCGACGCCCCAGCAGGCCCCGATCACCAGCGGCATGAGGAACGTCGTCAGCATGACGAACAGAACGGAAATCCCGTCCACACCCAGCTTGTAATTCAGGCCCAGCAGCCACGCCCGCTCTTCGACCATCTGGAAGCCGGTATCGGACGGGTCGAACTGGAACAGGATGAACAGCGAGATGAGGAAGGTGGCAGAGGTGGCAAAGAGCGCGACCCACTTGGCGTTTCGTTGGGCGGCCACGTCGTTACCGCGCAGGAAAAGCGCCAGAATGGCGGCCCCGATCAGCGGAATGAAGGTGGTGAGCGAGAGCAGGTTGCCCATCAGTTGGCCCCTCCGGTCAGGGTGACCCAGGTCAGCAGGGCCGCGATGCCCGCCACCATGGCAAAGGCGTAGGTGAACAGATAACCGGACTGCATCCGACCGGCGGCGCGCGTCAGGAACGGCACGATCCCGAGGGCGACACCGTTGATCCCGCCGTCGATGGTGCCTTCATCGCCGCGTTTCCACAGGAAACGGCCGATGGCCAACGCGGGCCGCACGAAGAGAAAGCCGTAGAGCTCGTCGAAATACCACTTGTTCAGCAGGAACTGGTACAGGTGCGACTGGTTCGCGGCCAGCTTGGCCGGCAGGTCAGGACGGCGAATATACATCTGATAGGCCGTCAGGAAGCCGATCAGCATGGCGACGAAGGGGCTGACCTTCACCCAGACCGGGCTTTCGTGCGCGCCATCCAGCGTGTGATTGTCAGGCCCGATGAAGATCGCACCGTCGCCGGGCGCGCCGCCAAAGGCAAAGTGATGCCCTTCGGTATCGGGATCGTCGCCGGCGTGACCTTCGGCGGTGATCGCCTCGACTGCACCACTGGCGTCGCCTTCGGTGACCTGCTCCAAGGCTTCCGCCGGACCTTCGCCCTGCGCCTCATCGGTTGCTGGCGCGCCCTCCTCGGCATGGACCTCGCCCGCGGCCGGAATGGCAAAGAAGGATGCGACCTTCTCGCTCTCTCCGAACATCGACCCGTACCAGACCATGCCAGAGAATACGGCACCGAGGCTCAGCACGCCCAGCGGGACAAGCATGACCATCGGGCTTTCGTGCGCGTGGTCATGCGTGTGGTGATCGCCGCGCGGTTTGCCGAAGAAGGTCATGAACATCAGGCGCCAGCTGTAGAAGCTGGTGAACAGCGCCGCGATGACCAGCAGCCAGAAACTGTAGGCGGTGCCGCCGGCCCATGCGCTTTCGATGACGGCGTCCTTGGACAGGAAGCCGGCGAACCCGATGTGGGTCAAGGGGATGCCGACGCCGGTGATCGCGAGCGTGCCGATCAGCATGGCGTAGAAAGTATAGGGTAGCTTGTGGCGCAACCCACCATAATTCCGCATGTCCTGTTCGTGGTGCATCCCGTGGATGACCGAACCGGCCCCAAGGAACAGCATGGCCTTGAAGAAGGCATGCGTCAGCAGGTGGAACATGGCGACGGAATAGACCCCGACACCGGCGGCCACGAACATATAGCCCAGTTGCGAACAGGTCGAATAGGCGATGACGCGCTTGATGTCGGTCTGCACCAGACCGACTGTCGCGGCAAAGAAGGCGGTCGATGCGCCGATGAACACGATCATCTGCTTGGCTTCTGGCGCGTATTCGAACAGCGGCGACATGCGGCAGACCAGGAATACGCCTGCGGTGACCATCGTCGCGGCGTGGATCAGCGCCGACACGGGGGTCGGACCTTCCATCGCGTCCGGCAGCCAGGTGTGCAGGAACAGCTGCGCCGACTTGCCCATCGCACCGATGAACAGCAGCACGCCGATCAGGTTGGCGGCGTTCCAGTCGGCCCACAGGAAAGATATCTGCGTCTGCGCGATCTCTGGCATCTGGGGAAAGATGTCGGCGAATTTCACGGATTCGGTCAGGAAGAACAACCCGAAGATCCCCAGCGCAAAGCCGAAGTCACCGACCCTGTTGACCACGAAGGCCTTGATCGCGGCAGCATTGGCCGACGGCTTGCGGTAGTAGAACCCGATCAGCAGGTAGGACGCGACGCCGACACCTTCCCAGCCAAAGAACATCTGGATCAGGTTGTCCGCCGTCACCAGCATCAGCATGGCGAAGGTGAAGAAGGACAGGTAGGCAAAGAACCGGGCGCGGTAGGGGGTGCCGTCGGAAAAGTTGTCGTCATGCGCCATGTAGCCGAAGGAATAGAGGTGCACGAGCGCCGAGACCGTCGTGATGACGATCAGCATGATCGCGGTCAGCCGGTCCATGCGTATCGCCCAGTCGGCCGACAGCGACCCGCTTTCGATCCACCGCAGAACCTGAATGTCCTGCGTCTGGCCATCGAAGCCAAGGAACACGACCCACGACAGGAACGCGGCGAGGAACAGTAGCGATGTGGCAACCCACTGGGCCGCCTTCTCGCCGATCATGCGCCAGGTGAAACCGCAGATCAGGGCACCGACAAGCGGTGCGAACAAGATGATCGTTTCCATGACTTCAGCCCTTCATCACGTTGACGTCTTCAACGTCGATGGTCCCGCGGTTGCGGAAGAAGCAGACAAGGATCGCAAGACCGATCGCGGCCTCTGCGGCGGCGACGGTCAGCACGAACAGCGTGAACACCTGCCCCACCAGATCGCCCAGGAAACTAGAAAACGCGACGAAGTTGATGTTCACCGCCAGCAACATCAGTTCGATGCTCATCAGCAGGATGATCACGTTCTTGCGGTTGAGAAACAACCCGAAGATGCCGATGACGAAGAGCGCCGCCGCCACCACAAGATAATGTTCCAGTCCGATCATGCCTTTGGTCCCTCTGGGCGTTTCGCCCTTCGTATTGGTCTTAGCCGAAGAAAGTGTAGCCGCCGCCGAAGACGACGATCAGCACGACGATGATGACGACGATTGTGGTGTTCGACATGTCAAAGTTCCTTTCAGACGGGCAGCCCCTACAGGCCCTGTCCCGGTTTCACGTCTTTCAATTCCATCGCGAGCTTGGGATCGCGATGCATCTGCGCCATGACGTTCTGGCGTTTCACATCGACCCGGTGGCGCAGCGTCAGCACGATCGCCCCGATCATCGCCACCAGCAGGATCAGCCCGGCCAGCTGGAACAGGATGATGTAGCGATCATAGATCAGCAGCCCGAGGCCGGTGGTGTTGTAGCTGTCCGGCACCGGGGCCAGCAACCGCGTGTCGATCCCGTCAGAAAAGCTCCACGCGCCGACCGCGATGGCCAACTGCATCAGCACCACGACCCCTATCAGCAGGCCCAGCGGCAGATACCGGGACATCTCGGCCTTCAGCTCGGCAAAGTCCACGTCCAGCATCATGACGACGAACAGGAACAGCACGGCGACGGCACCGACATAGACGATGATCAGCAGCATCGCGACGAATTCCGCACCCAGCGTGACGAACAGGCCCGCCGACGACAGAAAGGCCAGGATCAGCCACAGGACCGAATGGACGGGATTGCGCGACAGGACGGTCATCAGGCCGCCCATGATCGTGCTGATGGCGAACAGGTAGAAGGTGAAAACGAAAGGAGTCATGCCTGCGGGTCCTTCTTCATCACGTCATTGGCGATTTCCATCGCCTTCTGCATCGATGGCACGCCACCGAACATCGCAGCCATCGCAATCGTCTCCGCGACTTCCTTTTCCGTGGCCCCGGCCTCGACCAGATGGCGCACGGTCAGGCGCAACTGCGCCTCGGCCTGTGCACCCATGACCGTGAGACCCATCAGCGTCATCAGCAGCCGCGTCTTGGCGTCAAGCCCGTCCGGGTTCAATCCCTTGCCAAAGAATGTCTCCATCATCTCCTTGGGCATCGTCGGCCAAAGTGCCTCCATACCCTTGGACGTAAAGGTTTCCATCGCAGGATTGAGCTGTTTCACCCAGTCCTGTCCCAGCGTCATCATGACCTCGAAAGGGTTTCTTGCGTCGCTCATCGGTAAGGCGCGTCAAGTTCGAGGTTGCGGGCGATCTCGGATTCCCAGCGGTCGCCGTTGGCGAGCAGCTTTTCCTTGTCGTAGTAAAGCTCTTCCCGCGTCTCGGTACTGAATTCGAAGTTCGGCCCTTCGACGATCGCGTCGACCGGACAGGCTTCCTGGCAGAAGCCGCAGTAGATGCACTTGGTCATGTCGATGTCGTAGCGCGTCGTGCGGCGGCTGCCGTCGTCGGTGCGCGGGGCGGCGTCGATGGTGATCGCCTGCGCCGGGCAGATCGCCTCGCACAGCTTGCAGGCGATGCAGCGTTCCTCGCCGTTTGGATAGCGGCGCAGGGCGTGTTCACCGCGGAACCGGGGCGACAGCGGCCCCTTTTCATGCGGATAGTTCACGGTCGCCTTGGGGGCGAAGAAATACTTCATCCCCAGACCGAAGCCTTTCCAGAAATCCGACAGCAGAAAGTATTTCGCGGAACGGGCGTAGTCCATTTTCAAACTCCCCAAGTCCAGCGGGCCCAGAACCCGCCAAGGACTTCGAATTTTGCAAGGAACGCGATCAGCACGACCCAGCCAAGGGACAGCGGCAGGAAGACCTTCCAGCCGATCCGCATCAGTTGGTCGTAGCGATAGCGCGGGGTGATGGCCTTCACCATCGCGAACATGAAGAAGCACAGTGCCATCTTCAGCACCATCCACAGGATGCCGTCGGGCAGACCGGGGATCGGCGACAGCCAGCCGCCAAAGAACAGCAGCGACACCAGTGCGCACATCAGCACGACGGCCATCAGCTCGCCGATCATGAACAGCAGGAACGGGGTGGACGAGTATTCGACCTGATAGCCCGCGACCAGTTCCGATTCCGCCTCTGGCAGGTCGAAGGGAGGGCGGTTGGTTTCCGCCAGCGCCGAGATGAAGAACAGGAACAGCATCGGAAAATGCGCGACCCAGAACCACGACAGCAGGCCAGCGCCGCGTTGCGCCTCTACGATGTCGCCGAAGTTCATCGAACCCGCAGAGATGATGATGCCGATGATGATGAGGCCCAGCGAGACTTCATACGAAATCATCTGCGCCGCAGAGCGCAGCGATCCCAGGAACGGATACTTGGAGTTCGACGCCCAGCCGCCCATGATGATGCCGTAGACTTCCAGCGAGGAGACGGCGAAGACGAAGAGGATGGCGACGTTGATGTCTGACAGCACCCAGCCGTCGTTGAAGGGGATCACGGACCAGGCAATCACCGGCAGCACGAAGGCCAGCAGCGGAGCGATGAAATAGACCGCCTTGTCGGCACCAGCAGGCACCACGATCTCCTTGACGATATACTTCAGGAAATCCGCAAAGGACTGCAGAAGCCCCCAGGGGCCGACGACGTTGGGGCCTCGGCGCATCTGCACGGCCGCCCAGACCTTGCGGTCCGCATACATCAGCATGGCCAGCGCCAGCAGCAACGGGACCAGCAGCAGCAGGCACTGCGCCAGGATCAGCAGGACATTGCCCGTGTTCGTCGTGGTGAAGAAGTTGACCATAGTTCTCTCTGACCCTTCGTCCTCAGACCGTCGGTATGCTCGACGTGCCGCAATCCGCAACCGTGACCACCGCGTCGATGGTGGCCAATCCAGGCGGCAGGTCCGGCGAGATGGTGTAAACAGCATCCGCGCGCCAAGTGCCACCCTCTTCGGTCACGTTGGTGCGCACCAGACGCGCAAAACTGTAACCCCTGATCAACGCATATTGTGCCGCCGCACACTGCGCGTATGTCTCCACCGCTTCGGGTGTTGCAGCCCCGGTCAGCGCCACGTCGAAGTTCACCAGATCGCCGTCCAGCAAGCTGGTCTTGACCCCCAGATATGTCGGCCGCTGCGGCGCATCCGTGGCCTGGCCGCCGGCACAGCCGGCCAGCAGCGACGTCGCCAGCAGGCCCATCCGCACGCCCGTCACTCTGCCGCGATCTTGTCCGTGACGCGCATCTTCGCGTTGGCACTCAACTCCGCCATCAGGGTCGAGGCGCGGGCGATCGGGTTCGACAGGTAGAAATCCTTGACTGCACTAGAAAAATTGCCGCTGCCAAGCGTGCCTTCGTCCAGCGACGCGGCCTCGTTTTCCGCCACGACGTCGATCTGGCCCAGATGCGGATGCGCCGCGATCAGCGTCCGGCGCAGGGCCGCCAGCGAATCGAAGGGCAGAACCGACCCGATCTCTGCCGAGAGTGCGCGCAGGATCGCCCAGTTCTCCTTCGCCTGTCCCGGCGGAAAGCTGGCGCGCAGGGCCAGTTGCGGGCGGCTTTCGGTGTTCACAAAAACACCGTTTTCTTCGGTATAGGCGGCGGCAGGCAGGATGATGTCGGCGCGGTGCGCGCCCCGGTCGCCATGACTGCCCTGATAGATCACGAAGGGGCCGGCCGGCACCTCGATCTCGTCCGCGCCCATGTTGAACACCACGTCCGCCCCGTCCAATGCGGCGGTCATGCCGCCCTCGGTCACGGCCCCCACATCCATCGCACCGACGCGCGACGCGGCGGTGTGCAGGATCAGCAGTTTCGCGTTCGACTTCGCGACGATGCCCTGAACGGTGGCAAGAACGGCGGCACCGTCGTCGCCGGTCAGCGCGCCCTGGCCCACGATCACGAGGCAGTTCTTGTCGGCCAGCGATGTCATGTCGAGGTCGGCCAAATGGGCCAGCGCCGCGCGGTCGGTGCCCATGTGTTCGTAATCGTAGGTCAGATCGACAGCGTCGCCGACAAGGATCACGTCGGCACCGCGCGACCACGACCGGCGGATGCGGCTGTTCAGGACTGGTGCCTCGGCGCGGGGATTGGTACCGATCAGCAGGATCTTGTCCGCATGATCGATGTCCGCGATGGTCGCGGTCCCGACATAGGCACCGCGCTTGCCGGCGGGCAACTGCGCGCCGTCGGTGCGACATTCGACGTGACCGCCCTGCCCTTCGATCAGCTGCTTCAGGGCAAAGGCCGCCTCGACCGGGGCCAGATCGCCGACCAGTCCGGCGATCTTCTTGCCCTGCATCGCGGCGGCGGCGGCGGCCAGCGCCTCGGGCCAGTCGGCTTTGCGCAGTTTGCCGTGCTCGCGGATATAGGGCGTGTCCAGACGCTGACGGCGCAGGCCGTCAAAGACGAAGCGGGTCTTGTCGTTGATCCATTCCTCGTTCACGCCGTCATGGTTGCGCGGCAGGATGCGCATGACGTCGCGCCCCTTGGTGTCCACGCGGATGTTGCTGCCAAGCGCGTCCATCACGTCGATGGATTCGGTCTTGGATAGCTCCCACGGGCGGGCGGTAAAGGAATAAGGCTTGCTGACCAGCGCGCCCACCGGGCACAGGTCGATGATATTGCCCTGCATGTTGCTGGACAGCGTTTCGCCCAGATAGGACGTGATCTCCGCATCCTCGCCGCGGCCAGTCTGGCCCATCTGATGAATGCCCGCCACCTCGGTCGTGAAACGGACGCAGCGGGTGCAGGAAATGCAGCGCGTCATGTGGGTCTCGACCAGCGGACCCAGGTTCAGGTCCTCGGTCGCGCGCTTCGGCTCGCGAAAGCGGCTGAAATCCACGCCATAGGCCATCGCCTGATCCTGAAGGTCGCACTCGCCGCCCTGATCGCAGATCGGGCAATCCAACGGGTGGTTGATCAGCAGGAATTCCATGACACCCTCGCGGGCCTTCTTGACCATCGGAGAGTTGGTCTTGACCAGCGGTGGTTCTCCGTCCTTGCCGGGCCTCAGGTCCTTGACCTGCATGGCACAGGATGCGGTCGGCTTGGGCGGCCCGCCCACGACCTCGACCAGGCACATGCGGCAGTTGCCCGCGATGGACAGCCGTTCGTGGTAGCAGAAGCGCGGGATCTCGATGCCCGCGATCTCGCAGGCCTGAATGAGCGTCATCGCCCCCTCGACCTCGATCACCTGACCATCGATGTTGATTTTGCGCAGATCGGACATGAACGCCTCCGGCTTCCGGACCCATTGCCCTGTCGCGCACGACCGGGCGTTTGGAGGGCGTTCTAACCCTTTGGCCCGCCCTATGCCAGACGCCAGCGCGCTTTTTTCACGCCGGACGGCTGCGGCCTAGCGCAGCAGCCGACCGACCCCGGTGCCCTTGGCAATCTGGTCGCGCCCGACGGTGCAATAGGTCTCCTCGACCCCCGGTGTCACGCCAAGTTGCACAAGCTGCGCGCGGGCGATCCCCTCCAGTCGCGCCTTCTCGACCTTGTCGTCGACATAGGCATCGATTTCGGCATTGGAGTAGCCCAGTTGCCGCGCCCGGCTTTTCAGGTTCAGCAGGGTCGAGGCCCCGGCGATCCAGCGCGCATCGATGCTCTCGCACTTCTCGCTGATCTCATAGGCCATGCCGACCACCAGCAGGCCGTTGCGGATTTCCGCCTCGTCCTTCAACCCTGCGGCCTGTGCCGTGCCGGTCAATGCGCCGGCCAGCAACGCGGCGGTCATCAGTATCTTGTGCATCTCTTCTGCTCCTGTCGCGAGGGACCTTGTCATCCCTTTAGCCCGCAACATCGGCACGGGCGCACGGTTATGCAATAACCGGCACGGGTTTGTGTCTAGCCGCGCATGGTCTTGCTTGTTCTACGACCACGCACACAGGAACCCGCTCCTCCGACGCCGCGTTTTGTCATCATCCAGAGGAGGAGCACGCCATGACTGACACCCAAAAGACCGACCTGTCCGAGACGGCCAGCACGGCAGAACACCAGACGAAAAAGTTTCAGAAGACGGGCCAGACCCACGATGACCACGCCACGGATACATCAGAGCATGTGACCGAAAACATGCCCGAAAGCGACAAGGACACTTTGAAAAAGACCTTGAAGGATTGACGCTCAGACCAGATTGGCCTTTGCCCAGTCCCAGCCGAACGCCTGCGCCGTGTCACCTTGGCGGCGGCGCAGGTCCAGCACGGCAAGCGCCTCGCCCAGTGTCGGGCGATGATCCTCCGCCACGTGCCACATGTCGAAGTGCTGGTCGGCCAGCATCTCGAACCATTCGCGCCGCCGCGCCATGAACCGGGCGTGAAGGGTGTGGTGAACGAAACGGTGCAGGCTCGGGATATCCTGCCACACCGTCAGGTTGCTGACCAACTGCGGATCGCCGTCGATCTTGGCGTCAGTGTTGCCGGTCCCCGGCTCTCCCGACCCTTCCATCATCCACACGAAGCCCGGCATCCGTTTGCCCAGCCCGTTGATCCGGTCAAGCGCGCCCATGAATTCCGCGACGCGCGGGTCGTCGGTGGGGGCGATAAGACGCCCGATGTTCAACTCTGCGAGCGGCATCAGGCGTCCACGCGATCACTTCATGCCGGAATCGTAAACCGGGGTGGCCGGTGGTGCGACCTGCATGGGAGCGGGTTCCATGCGCTGGCCACAGGCGGACACGCCGACCAGTGCCGCCATCATCACGAATTTCATCATGCTAACATCCTCGATCCGGTCTGTGATGACACGCCGTTCGATTGACCGGCCGCACCGGACTGCGTGGACGGCACCAAGGGCGATCGTCACATAAACAGCTAAACCGCTGCTGTCACAAGTCGAGCCTGCCGCCTACGCCCGTCCGGCACCTGCGGCAGAACGGCATCACTCTGCCGCGATCATGCCGCGCTTGTGCTTGATGCGGTCCTCGATTTCATCGCGGAAGTTGCGGATCAGGCCCTGGATCGGCCAGGCAGCGGCGTCACCCAGCGCACAGATCGTGTGGCCTTCGACCTTCTTGGTCACGTCCAGCAGCATGTCGATTTCCGCCACGTTCGCATCGCCGCGGACCAGCCGTTCCATGACGCGCATCATCCAGCCGGTGCCTTCGCGGCAGGGCGTGCACTGGCCGCAGCTTTCGTGCTTGTAGAACTTGGACAGACGCCAGATCGCCTTGATCATGTCGGTGGACTGATCCATCACGATCACCGCCGCCGTTCCCAGCCCGCTGCGCTGTTCGCGCAGCCAGTCGAAGTCCATGATCGCGTCCTGCATCTGGTCCGCCGTCAGACACGGCACGGACGACCCGCCGGGGATCACGGCCTTCAGGTTATTCCAGCCACCCCGGATGCCGCCGCAATGCTTGTCGATCAACTCCTTGAAGGGGATCGACATGACCTCCTCGACCACACAGGGATTGTTGACGTGGCCCGAGATCGCGAAAAGCTTCGTGCCGGCGTTGTTCGGCCGGCCCATGCCCGCGAACCACGCGCCGCCCCGACGCAGGATCGTCGGGACCACGGCAATGGATTCGACGTTGTTCACGGTCGTGGGGCAGCCATAAAGGCCGGCACCCGCCGGGAACGGCGGCTTCATGCGCGGCATCCCCTTCTTGCCTTCAAGGCTTTCCAGAAGGGCTGTTTCCTCACCACAGATATAGGCACCTGCCCCGTGTGCGAGGTAGATGTCGAAATCCCAGCCCGACCCGCAGGCGTTCTTGCCGACCAGCCCGGCGGCATAGGCCTCGTCGATGGCGTTCTGCAACGCCTCCTTCTCGCGGATGTATTCGCCACGGATGTAGATGTAGCAGGCGTGCGCCTGCATCGCGAAACTGGCGATCAGGCAGCCTTCGATCAGCGTATGCGGATCGTGGCGCATGATCTCCCGGTCCTTGCAGGTGCCGGGTTCCGATTCGTCGGCGTTCACGACCAGATAGGACGGGCGCCCGTCGCTTTCCTTGGGCATGAAGGACCACTTCAGACCCGTCGGAAAACCGGCCCCGCCGCGTCCGCGCAAACCCGACGCCTTCATCTCGTCCACGATCCAGCCCGCACCCTTGCCCAGGATATCCTTCGTCCCGTCCCAATGGCCGCGCGCCTGTGCGCCCTTCAGCGAACGATCGTGCATCCCGTACAGGTTGGTAAAGATGCGGTCCTGGTCTTTCAGCATGGGAAGTGTTCCTTACGAGGGCCTTGAAAGCTGGAGAGCGGCGCGCCAGGGCACCGCTATTGACGGGTCTTCTGCCAGATTCTCAGGGTGACAACCAGTGACCAAATGAACGCAGCCATCGACACCAGATACATCAGGATCTCGTATTTCGCAGGCAACCCGGTGCGGGCCACGATCCAGGGGGCCAGCATCGCCAGCACCCCTGCCGCCGCGATGACGATAGCGGCGATGCGCCCCTGTCGTGCCGTTTCTTGGTCATGTCGGTCCGCCATGATCTAGTAGACGCCGCCCTTGTCGACCCGCGTGGAAAATTCCGTCTCTCCGCCAGAGGCGAGGATCTTGGCCTGCTCGGTCCAGCCGTCGCGGCTGACCCGCCCCTTGAAGCCGCGCAGGTTGTTGTCCATCCACGCCACCTCGGTCGCGGACCACCCCGCGATCTGGTCGAAGTGATAGACGCCCAGCTCGTGCAGCGTATTCTCCAATTTCGGCCCGACACCCTTGATTTCCTTGAGGTTGTCTGCCCCGCCTTCACGGGGGGCAGACAACATCTGCGGCTTGTCGCCCACATCCGGCGCGGTGGTGTCGCCGTCGGAATCGGGCGTATCCTCTCGCGCGGCAATCGCCGCCGCCTGCTCGCCGTTCATCGCGCCGACGGGGGTTGCCGTGTCGGCAACCGATGCACCGGCGGCACCCGGATGGGCCGTGGCACCCGTCGCGGCATCGGGCCGCGCATCGGCCTCCGATGCGCCCGGCTTGGCGTCATATTTCCAGCTCCCCTTGCGACTGGCCATATCCTCCTGCCCGGCCAGACGAGCCGAGGGCTTCAGACCTGCGGCAGCGGTGTCACCGCGCCCTGCGCCACCCTGGGCGGCAGCATCACCGGCAGCGTGCGGTGCCGGTGCATCAGCGGCCGGTGCAGCAGCGCTTGCAACGGGCCTGGCCCGTTTTTCGCCCGCGGTTTCGTTCCCGCGGGCGGCCGGGGTCGCCGCCGGTGGTGTGTTGCCCGCAGGATCAGCACCATGCGTCTGTGTCGGCGCAGCGCCGCCGCCATGCGTCTGCGTCGGGGCAGCACCACCGCCACGGTTCGGTGCCTTGGGGTCCAGGTTGACCGGGCCCTTCGGCAGGCCCTTGGGCTCGCGCCAGCCCAGCCACAGTGCCACGGCGACGACCAGCGCGACCAGCAGCGCCACAAGCCCGGCACTGGCCAGCCCCCAGCCGTAGGCGACATAGGCCACGGCCCCGCCGATGAATCCGAACACGGCGGCGATCAACAGGATGCCCTGTTCCTTGGGTGCGGTATCTTTCATCTGTCCCTCCGTCCGACGGCCCGATCGGCCTGTCACGAGATTGCGTTCGGACAGCCCGCGCGACGCAAGGGCAGTCCCAAGGGGATGTTAGCGCAATTGCCGCAGGTCACAAAGATTTTCGCACGAGACGGGATTTCAGCCCTGCGCCAGCGCCATACAGCCCTCGCGCCGGATGCGGCCCGTGAGTTTCAAGCGCCTGTTCACCCCATCCGCCTGGGCCTCGGTCAGGGCCGCGACTGGATCAACGGCGGAAAAGCCGAGGTCATGCTGATGGCCCTCGATCCTGGGACCAATCCCGTCATCGTGCTACGTATCGTCCGCCTGCCCGCCACGCGGGCCGGACCGCGTGTTTGGCTTCGCCTCTGGAACCGCATCTGCCGGGGCTTCCGCGCCGGTCTGTGTGGCGGGCCGTTCCGTGCCGCTTTCGGCCTTGGTGTCGGTCCTGGACGCAGGGGCGACGCTGCCTTCTTCGGGACGGCCGGGCCGGGCGACGCCGCGCGCCTCGCCTTCGGTCTCTGACACGCCGTCCGAGGAATCGCCCACATCACGGGGCGCATCCTCTTCGCCCTTCGTGCGGCCGCCCTGCTTGCCATCCGGGCCTTCTGGGGCCATCAGATCGTCGCGCGCGGCGGTCTTGTCGGCCTCGCTGTCGGACTGCGACACGTTCCAAGGCATCAGCAGCGGCACTTCGGTGCCGTCGATGCGCTTGATCGTGTCGCCGATATCGACCGCCAGCTGCACGCTCGCGTTATACTGTTGCCTGCCGCTCTCATGGTCCTTCAGGCTGGTCAGACCGCCAAGCGGTTCCGCCGCATAGCGTCCGTTCTGCGGGCCGGGGAGCGGCACGCGGCCCGCCGCCATCTCGTCGATGATCTCGGCCAGACGTTCTGCGGTCAGGTCCTCGTAATAATCCTTGCCGATCTGGGCCATCGGGGCGTTGGCGCAGGACCCGAGACATTCCACCTCTTCCCACGAAAAATTGCCGTCCGCCGACAGCATGTGCGGCTTGGCGGCGATCTTGTTCTTGCAGACGCCGATCAGGTCCTCTGCCCCGCAGATCATGCAGGACAGGGTGCCGCAGACCTGGATATGGGCCACGGCCCCCACGGGTTGCAGCTGGAACATGAAGTAGAAGGTCGCGACCTCCAGCACCCGGATGTAGTCCATGTCCAGCATCCGGGCCACATATTCGATCGCGGGCCGCGTCAGCCAGCCGTGCTGTTCCTGCGCGCGCCACAGCAGCGGAATCACCGCCGATGCCTGCCGGCCCTGCGGAAACTTGGTCATCTGACCTTCCGCCCAGGCAAGGTTGTCTGGCGTGAACTCGAAGCTTTCGGGCTGGTCGTGGTAAAGGTGTCGCAGCATGGATCAGGTCTTTCGGGCTAGTCGTCGCGCCACGGGCGCGCAGGCAGAATCAGATGCCTCGCGGCGATGGTGTCAGATGCAGCGGTCGCTCATCACGCGGATGGCACCGTCTCCGGCGGTTTCGATCCGGCCCTCGGCCTGAAGCTGCGGAGTCAGGTTGATCAGCTCCTCGCGGCTGATCGTGGCCTGTGTCAGCACCGCACCGACGTTGTCGGCGGTCAGCGCACATCCGTTCGCCTCGATTGCGCCGACAAGCCGTTCCTTGGCGGTCAGCACCGCCGGCTGCGCCGTGGCACGCGGCACCGGGTTGGCCGGCAGGTCATTGCCCAGACGGCTGATGCCAGAGCCATTGCTGGAACAGGCCGCAAGCGCCAGAACGGCGGTAACAGTCAGAATGCGCGTGATCATCTGTCGACCTCTCCAAAGACGATATCCATTGTGCCGATGATGGCCGCCACATCGGCCAGCTGATGGCCGGTCGCGATGTAGTCCATCGCCTGCAGATGCAGGTACCCCGGCGCGCGCAGCTTGGCGCGATAGGGACGATTGCTGCCGTCGGCCACAAGGTAGACGCCGAATTCCCCCTTCGGGGCCTCGACGGCGGCATAGACCTCGCCTTCGGGCACGTGAAAGCCTTCGGTATACAGCTTGAAGTGATGGATCAGGCTTTCCATGTCGGTCTTCATCGCGTGCCGCGTCGGCGGGGTCATCTTGCCCCGCGCCATGATCTCGCCCTTTTCGACCCGCAGCTTGTCGCAGCACTGACGCATGATGTGGGCTGACTGGCGCATCTCCTCCATGCGGACGAGGTAGCGGTCGTAGCAATCGCCGTTCTTGCCGACAGGAATCTGGAATTCCATCTCGTCGTAGCACTCGTAGGGCTGCGACCGGCGCAGGTCCCAAGCAAGGCCGGATCCGCGCACCATCACGCCGGAAAAGCCCCAGTCCTGAATGTCCTGTTCCGTCACCACGCCGATATCGGCGTTGCGCTGCTTGAAGATGCGGTTCTCGGTCAACAGGCCGTCGATGTCGTCCAGAAACGCCGGAAATCCCTTGACCCAGGTGTCGATATCCTCGACCAGTTGGTCGGGCAGGTCCTGATGCACGCCGCCGGGCCGAAAGTATGCCGCGTGCAGACGCGCGCCGCAGGCCCGTTCGTAGAAGACCATCAGCTTCTCGCGTTCCTCGAACCCCCAAAGCGGCGGCGTCAGCGCGCCGACGTCCATCGCTTGCGTCGTGACGTTCAGCAGGTGCGACAGGATGCGGCCGATCTCGGAATAGAGGACGCGGATCAGAGAGGCGCGGCGCGGCACCACGGTCTTGGTCAGACGCTCGATCGCCAGGCACCAGGCATGTTCCTGATTCATCGGTGCCACATAATCCAGCCGGTCGAAATACGGCAGGTTCTGCAGATAGGTCCGGCTTTCCATCAGCTTTTCGGTGCCACGGTGCAGCAGGCCGATATGCGGGTCGCACCGCTCCACGATCTCGCCGTCCAGCTCCAGCACCAAGCGCAGCACGCCGTGCGCCGCCGGGTGTTGCGGGCCGAAGTTGATGTTGAAGTTGCGGATCTTCTGCTCGCCGGTGCGCGCATCGACGGACCCGTCGTCGTAGGTGTTCGTGCGGATATCGCCGTCCATCATATCCGTACCTCTAAAACTGTTACGAAAGCTAAATCAGAATTAAATCCATTATCTGTCACAGTACTTTGACGACGATAGAGCGCTGCCTTCGGGCCAGCGGAATTTTTAAAAATGCTGCATGACGCCAACAGCATTGCAGCTAGTCCCGTCAGCAGAGCGCCAAGTTCTGACATTGGATCAAACCAGTTCATTTCGCCGGTCCTTTCGAGACGTGGCCGTCGGGTGCAACCTTGTCGTCGCCGGGCAGGATGTATTCGGCCCCTTCCCAAGGGCTCATGAAGTCGAACTGCCGGTATTCCTGCACAAGGCTCACGGGTTCGTAGACGACGCGCTTCTGCACCTCGTCATAACGCACCTCTGTATAGCCGGTGGTCGGAAAGTCCTTGCGCAGCGGGTGGCCGCGGAACCCGTAGTCCGTCAGCAGGCGGCGCAGGTCCGGGTGGCCGGAAAACAGGATGCCGAACATGTCGAAGACTTCACGTTCGAACCAGTTGGCAGAGGGATGCACGCTGATGATCGACGGCACCATGTCCTCTTCGCGCACGTCGACCTTCAGGCGGATGCGCTGGTTCTGATACATGCTCAGAAAGTGATGCACGACCTCGAACCGCTTGGGGCGTGCCGGATGGTCGACAGCGGTGATGTCCACAAGCGACGAAAAACGGCAGGCCGGATCGACCTTCAGGAAATCGACGAAACCGACGATGTTGCTCAGGGCGACGGTGACGGTCAGCTCGCCATGCGCGACCTCCCACCCCAGCACGCAATCATTGCGCCGGGTTTCCAGATGCTGGCCGAGTTCGTTGAGTGCTTCGGACATGGGACCCCCTTAGCGGACGATGGTGCCGGTGCGGCGGATCTTGCGCTGCAACTGAAGAATTCCGTACAGCAGCGCCTCTGCCGTCGGCGGGCAGCCGGGGACGTAGACGTCGACCGGCACGATTCGGTCGCATCCGCGCACAACGGAATAGCTGTAGTGGTAATACCCGCCGCCGTTGGCGCAGGACCCCATCGAGATCACATAGCGCGGTTCCGGCATCTGGTCGTAGACCTTGCGCAGCGCCGGGGCCATCTTGTTGGTCAGCGTGCCCGCGACGATCATCAGGTCCGACTGGCGCGGGGATGCGCGGGGTGCCGTGCCGAAGCGTTCGAGGTCGTAGCGCGGCATCGAAGTGTGCATCATCTCGACCGCACAACAGGCCAGACCGAAGGTCATCCAGTGCAGGCTGCCGGTGCGCGCCCAGTTCACGATGTCGGCGGTCGACGTGACGAGGAACCCCTTGTCGGTCAGCTCCTTGTTCAACGCCTGCGTCGCGACCTCGCGGTCAGGCCCGACCTGCGTTCCGGTCATCACTCCCATTCGAGAGCTCCCTTCTTCCACTCATATGCAAAGCCTGCGGTCAGCACGCCAAGGAACACCATCATCGACCAGAATGCGGTCATCGAAAGGTGCTGGAACGCCACGGCCCAGGGAAACAGGAACGCGACCTCCAAGTCGAAAATGATGAACAGGATCGACACGAGGTAGAAGCGCACGTCGAACTTCATCCGGGCGTCGTCGAAGGCATTGAAGCCGCATTCATAGGCCGACACCTTTTCCGGGTCGGGGTTCCGCACGGCGATCAGCGCAGCGGCCAGAATCAGGATCAGGCCAAGGCCGATGGCCAGGCCCAGAAAGATCATGATCGGCAGGTATTCGTTCAGCATCGTGTCCAAGGGGATGATCCTTTTGCGTGGCATCCGGTGGCGTCGTCCGGGCGCGGCTGGTCGCACACTTAAACCGGGGCCTGCGCAGGGTCAACCGACGCAGGGCGCTCCGCTCCGCTTTGTCGCGGGCGTCACTCGGGCTTGGTCCAGGGCGCGTAGAAGTCGCGGTCATACAGCCCCGCGCCCTCCGGCAGGCTGGCCCGAAACGCGGGTCGCGCCGTGATCCGCGCAAACCAGTCCGAAAGATGCGCCAGCTCGTCCAGCCGGACAAAGCGGCGCGCCATCTCGACCGCCTGCCCGACCCCGATGTCGGCGGCGGAAAACCCGCCCGCCAGCAGCCAGTCGCGCCCCGTCAGCGCCGCGTCCACAGTGCGCAGGGTGATCGCCAGACGCTTTGCTTCCAGTTGCATAATGATCGGGCTGCGCATCGTGTCATCGCGCAGCATAACGTGTTGCTGCGTCAGGTTCGCGCAATGCTGGCTGATGGTTTCCGCATAATGCACCCACTCCAGCCACTTCGCCCGCTCCGCATGGCCTGCGGGACGGCCAAGGTCCTCGGGCGAGAACCGTTCGCACAACACTTCTGCAATCGCGCCACTCTCCACGATCACCGCGCCGTCCATCTCCAGCGCCGGGACTCGGCCAGTGGGGTTCAGTGCCTTGTAGTCCGGCCCGCGCAGGGTCCTGTCGAAAGGCCAGACCTTCAGGTCGAAGTCCACGCCGATCTCGTGCAGCAGCCACAGGCTGCGCATCGACCGCGTGCCGGGGCAATGGTGCAGGCGGATCACGCCTCGACCTCAAGCGTCACAAGCGCCACGCCGGCCTTCACCTGATCGCCGGGCGCCACCGCGACCTGCGCCACCACGCCGTCGCGGGGGGCGCGCAGCACATGTTCCATCTTCATCGCCTCCAGCACGACCATCCGGTCGCCTTCAGCGACCCGCTGGCCCACCATGACGCTGACCTGCGCCACCAGCCCCGGCATCGGCGACAGCACCGCGTCGCCGCCCATCCCCTGCCCGCCCCGCGCCAGCGGATCGGGCAAGGTCAGCGTGAAAGGCTCTGCCCCGAAGACCGTCACGCCGTCGCCGTGCCGCATCGCTCCCGGCATCAGCACGCCGCCCGCACGCCAGCCCTGCCCGTCGCGGCGCAGGGCCACGGTCACGTTGTCAACGCGCACGTCCCAGCCGCCCGCCGCCGCCGTCAGCGTGACGACCCGGTCGCCGATCAGAACCGTCTGCCCCAGCGATTGCCACAGCGCGAACCCCTGCCAGGGTTGCTCTACGTCAAGTCCGGCCGCCACCACCGCCGCCAGCGCCAGCCGCGCCGCATCCGGCTGTACCGCCTCGGCCAGACCCGGAGTCCGCCCGATCAGCCCGGTATCCATGTGGCCGGCCACGAAATCGGGCACCGCGACCAGCCGTTGCAGGAACCCCAGATTCGTGACGGTCCCCGCCACCTCTGTCCCGGCCAGCGCCCGTGACATCGCCGCCAGCGCCGCCGGGCGGTCCGCGCCATGCACCGTCACCTTCGCGATCATCGGGTCATACCAGGGAGAGATCTCGCTTCCCGTCTCGACCCCGCTGTCGATCCGTGCATCCGCCGGAAACGCCAGATGCGCGAGCGTGCCCGTTGCGGGCAGGAACCCCGCCGGCACGTCTTCCGCGTAAAGCCGCGCCTCGATGGCGTGGCCCCTGATGGCCAACTGGTCCTGCGACATCGGCAGCGGCTCGCCGCTGGCCACCCGCAACTGCCATTCCACCAGATCGACGCCGGTGATCGCCTCGGTCACCGGATGTTCGACCTGCAACCGGGTGTTCATCTCCATGAACCAGAAGCCGTCGGTGCGCAGCCCGCGGCTGGCATCCACGATGAATTCGATCGTTCCCGCCCCCGCATAGCCGATCGCGCGGGCGGCCTTCACCGCCGCATCGCCCATCGCGGCACGGACCGCATCGGTCATGCCCGGTGCGGGTGCCTCCTCGATCACCTTCTGGTGGCGGCGTTGCAGCGAGCAATCGCGCTCGAACAGATGCACCGCGTCCGTGCCGTCGCCAAAGACCTGCACTTCGATATGGCGCGGCTGCTGCACGTATTTCTCGATCAGCACATCCGCGTTGCCAAAGGCGGTCCGCGCCTCGGCCTTGGCGCTGTCCAGCGCCTCGGCAAAGCCGCCAGCCTCCGTGACCAGCCGCATCCCCTTGCCGCCGCCGCCGGCGACCGCCTTGATCAGCACCGGAAACCCGATCTTCGCAGCCTCTGCTGCCAGCACGCCCGCGTCCTGATCGGCCCCCAGATACCCCGGCACCACCGGCACGCCCGCCCGGTCCATCAGCGCCTTCGCCGCGTCCTTCAGCCCCATCGCGCGGATCGCGTCGGCCGAGGGGCCGATGAACACCAGCCCCGCCGCCGTGACCTGATCCACGAAATCGGGGTTCTCCGACAGAAAGCCATAGCCCGGATGGATCGCCTGCGCGCCCATCTCTTGCGCCGCCGCGATGATCAGATCGCCGCGCAGATAGCTTTCCGCGACAGGGGCCGGCCCCAGCCGCACCGCCACATCCGCCATCCGTACGTGCAGGGCGCCCGCGTCGGCATCGGAATGGACGGCCACCGTCCCGACTCCCAGGCGCTGGCAGGTGCGGATGATCCGGCAGGCGATCTCGCCCCGGTTGGCGATCAGGATGCGGTCGAACATGGGATCACCTTTGCGACTGGGCGCTGATTTTTCGCAGAGATACCGTCACATGCGGAACACGCCAAAGCGTGTCTCCCCGATGGGCGCGTTGCAACTGGCCGCCAGAGACAGCGCCAGCACGGCGCGGCTGGCGCGCGGGTCGATCACCCCGTCGTCCCACAACCGGGCAGCGGCATAAAGCGGGTCCGACTGCGTCGCGAACTGATCGAGGATCGGCTGCTTGAACGCCGCCTCCTCCTCCTCTGCCCACGCCTGTCCCTGCCGCTCCATCGCGTCGCGCCTGACCGTGGCCATCACGCCCGCGGCCTGCTCTCCCCCCATGACGGCGGTGCGCGATGTGGGCCATGTCCACATGAAGTCCGGGCTGTAAGCCCTTCCCGCCATGCCGTAATTTCCGGCACCATAGCTCCCGCCCACGACCAGTGTGATCTTCGGCACTGCCGTCGTCGCCACCGCCGTCACCATCTTGGCCCCATGCCGTGCAATGCCTTCATTCTCGTACTCCCGCCCCACCATGAAGCCGGTGATGTTCTGCAAGAAGATCAGCGGGATCCGCCGCTGCGAACACAGTTCCACGAAATGCGCGCCCTTCTGTGCCGCCTGCGAAAACAGCACGCCGTTGTTCGCCACGATCCCGCAGGGCCAGCCGTCGATATGCGCAAAGCCCGTGACCAGCGTGTCCCCGAAGCGCGCCTTGAATTCATCGAACCGCGACCCGTCCACAATGCGGCGGATCACCTCTCTGATATCATAGGGCGTGCGCAGATCGGCGGGCACGACATCGAACAGCGTGTCGGGGTCCAGCAGCGGAGGTTCGCTCTCCAACCGCTTGACATCGCACAGATCCCGCTGACCCAGCGATGCCACCGCCTGCCGCGCCAGCGCCAGCGCATGGGCGTCGTCCTCTGCCAGATAATCCGCCACGCCCGACAGGCGCGTATGCACGTCGCCGCCGCCCAGATCCTCTGCCGTCACGACCTCGCCGGTCGCGGCCTTCACCAAGGGCGGCCCGGCCAGAAAGATCGTCCCCTGATCCTTCACGATGATCGACACGTCAGCCATCGCGGGCACATAGGCTCCGCCGGCCGTGCAGGACCCCATGACCACGGCGATCTGCGCGATCCCCACCGCCGACATGTTCGCCTGATTATAAAAGATGCGACCAAAGTGGTCGCGGTCGGGAAAGACCTCGTCCTGATTGGGCAGGTTCGCCCCGCCACTGTCCACGAGGTAGACGCAGGGCAACCGGCACCGCGCCGCGATCTCCTGCGCGCGCAGGTGCTTTTTCACGCTGACCGGGTAATAGGTGCCGCCCTTTACGGTCGCATCGTTGCAGACCACCATGACCTGCTGCCCCGCGACCCGCCCGATCCCCGCAATCACGCCGGCCCCCGGCGCATCGCCGCCATACATACCATGTGCCGCCGTTACCCCGATCTCCAGCCAAGGCGACCCCGGATCCAGCAGGTTCGCCACGCGGTCGCGTGGCAGCATCTTGCCCCGGCTGACATGACGCGCGCGCGCCTTCTCGCCACCGCCTGCCATCGCAAGTGCCGCGGCGTCCGCGACACGGCCCAGCGCGTCAAGATGCGCACCGCGCGTCATTGCAGACCGTCCAGACCGTCCTGCAACAGCAGCGTCTGTTCCGCCGTCACGGTCATCAGGCATTGCGCCGTCGCGGGCCCTCCGCCGGTGCCGCCGCCCCATTTCGCCCTCTCGAAATCGCAACGCGCGTCGCGGTAAGCGATCCAGGCCCGCTGCATCGCCTGCAAGGCCGGCACCTGCCGTGGCGCGTTCCAGCCACCAGCCTCCGCCTCGGCGTCGTTCGCCTTGTATAGCGTCATCAGGTCGCCGTAGGCCGCGTTCAGCGCGCCGTCCCAGAACTGGAATTCCCGGTCCAGACACGCCCCCATCCCCACGGTCGAATCGCCGCCGGGCGTTTCGGTCATGCAGACCCCAGCCGCAGCGCCGACGCAGTCCAGCCGGGCGGCACCGTCCACATCCGCCATGCAGTTGGTCGTGATGACGGGATCAAAGACCACATCCTGCGCCGCCACGGCCATCGGCCAGCCACAGATCAGGACCAGCAACGCCCCATGCCCCCAAATTTGCATCCCGGCTCCTCCTTCGTCAGGCCTGCGGCCCGCTGCGTTCAAAGACTTCACCCCGGTCCCCCATGACATAGGAAAATGTGCGGCCGTCGGCATGATGACAGACCACGATCATCCGCGCCTGCGGATGCGCCGTCGCCGCGCAATCGGTGCGCGCAGCGCCGTCTCCGACCTCGGCCAGATACCGCGCCGCGGCCCGCTCGATGATCTCCGTGTCCCCCAACGGCTGCCCCAACCGCAAGCCAAGGTAGCCCGTCAGCACGATCAGCGCCGCGAGGGGCGCAAAGATCGCCCAGCGCCTCATCCCATCGCCGCCATCATCTCGCGTCCGACCAGCATCCGCCGGATTTCCGACGTGCCCGCCCCGATCTCCATCAGCTTGGCGTCGCGGAACAGACGCGCGACGGGTGCATCGGCCATGAAGCCCGCGCCGCCCATCGCCTGCACCGCCTGATGCGCCTGCTTCATCGCCTCTTCCGAGGCATAAAGACAGCAGGCCGCCGCATCCTGCCGCGTCACCGTCCCCCGGTCGCAGGCGCGCGCGACCTCGTAGACATAAGCACGGGCCGAATTCATCGCGGTATACATGTCCGCGATCTTGCCCTGCATCAGCTGGAACGACCCGATGGGCTGCCCGAACTGCTTGCGTTGCGCCAGATAGGGCATCACTTCGTCCAGACAGGCGGCCATGATCCCCAGCCCGATCCCCGCCAGCACGACCCGTTCGTAATCGAGGCCCGACATCAGCACGCGCACCCCGCGGCCTTCTTCGCCCAGCACGTTCTCGAACGGCACCTCCACGTCGTCGAACACCAACTCTGCCGTGTTCGACCCGCGCATCCCCAGCTTGTCGAAATGCGGGCTCGTGCTGAACCCGTTCATCTCCTTCTCGATCAGGAACGCCGTGATTCCCTTGGACCCCGCCGTCTTGTCGGTCTTGGCATAGACCACCAGCGTGTCCGCGTCGGGTCCGTTGGTGATCCAGTATTTCGTGCCTGACAGGCGGTAGTGATCGTTGCGCTTCTCTGCCGCCAGCGTCATCGACACCACGTCCGACCCCGCCCCCGCCTCGCTCATCGCCAAGGCCCCGACATGCTCTCCCGACACGAGCCGCGGCAGATACTTCGCCTTCTGGGCCTCGGTCCCGTTCAGCTTGATCTGGTTCACGCAAAGGTTGGAATGGGCCCCGTAGGACAGCGACACCGACGCACTTGCCCGTGCGATTTCCTCAACCGCGACCGTATGGGCGAGGTAGCTCATCCCGGCACCACCGTATTCTTCCGGCACGGTCACACCCAGCAGACCCAGATCGCCCAGCTCCCGCCACAACGCGGGCGGAAAGGCGTTGTCGCGGTCGATCGTCGCCGCCATCGGCCGCAGCCGGTCCTGGGCCCAGCCGTGCACCATGTCGCGCAGCGCATTCACGTCGTCACCCAGATCGAAGGTCATGGAGGCATGGAACATCGCGCGGCATCCTTTATTGAACACTTGTTCAATTCGTAGGGACACGATCCGCCCCGGTCAAGCGTCTTGCATCCCCCCGCGACCAGCTTACATCGGTTTGCATGAAACACATCCCCGCGATTGCAGCCGCCCTCACCCTTCTGGCCAGCGCCACCACCGCCGAACAGGTGGGCCAGGTCGGCGTCGACTGGGTCGGCAACGACATCGTGATCGAGGCCGTCCAGGACCCCAAGGTGCCGGGCGTCACCTGCCACCTCGCCTACTTCGACCGCTCCGTCATCGACCGCCTGTCGAACGGCAACTGGTTCGAGGACCCCTCGAATTCGTCCATCGCCTGCCGCCAGACCGGGCCGATCACCATCGGCGACATCGATCGTTCGCCGGACGGAGAGAGCGTGTTCAGCGAACGCCAGTCCCTGATCCTGAAGTCGATCCGCATCAGGCGCATCTTCGACGAAGCCAACAACACCCTGATCTACCTCGCCCATGCGAACGAATTGACGCAGGGCTCCGCCAAGATGTCGATCAGCACAGTGCCGCTTTACACGCCGCCGCCTGCCAACTGACACGCAGGCATGTGCGAAACCCGCAGGCAGCACCCCGCGCAACCGATCCGCATTCATCTGGCCCGTAAACTCCCGCCGGAGGCTCCTTTGCCTGCCACGAGCGCTCACTTCACCCCAAACGCACCCAGATCCATCCGGCGAAAATTCTCCTGCTCGGCTTTCGTCAGCGGATAGCGGCGCAGCATCGCGTCGTTCTCGGTCCGCACGCGCGCGCCCCAGTCGCTGCGCAGGTGGGTCATCAGCCGGACATGCGCGTCGATCCAGGTCGCCCGGGAATAGTCGTCACTGCCCAGCAGGCCCTCCAGCGCGCCGGGCCACCAGCGACGCAACCGCAGCAGCCAGTCCGGGGCTTCGACCTGACGCGTCCGCCGTTCCTCGGCCATCGCGATCAGCCGCGTTTCGCGCCGCAGGATGCGGAACAGCAACTCGTGCCCGTCCATCGTCTCGCGCGACCGTTCCATCCCGTCGTCGTCCACCACCAGATCGAAGAACGGTCCCTCGCCCTCCACATGCGGCGTGCCGTCGCCGCGCGCCTGCCGGTCGAGCGTGTAGCCCGGCACGTCCCTTCCCAGCAGCCCAAGCGCCTCGCCGATTTCGGCTTCGACCTCGGCCAGCCTCATGCCCGGCCCCGCACATCCGTCACCACGTCGCGGATGATGCGCCCAATCAGGCTGCAGTCGTCCAGGCTGAAGGTCAACGGCAACCGCATATCCAGCAGCCCCGCCAGTACCCGGTCGCTACCCGGCAAGGGGTCCGCGTCCGCATAACGCCAGGAATCGTAGCGCGAGGTAAAGCCCACGGGCTCCGCCGCCCCGAACCACTTCAGCTCCACCCCCCGCGCGGCGCAGTCCGCGACGACGGCGGCCACGGCGTCATTGGTCCAGTCCAGCAACAGGAACTGGAACGAAGAGGCGACGAACTGTTCGGCCTCCGGCCGCGCGGGCAGGGTCAGCCCCGGCACATCCGCCAACCCCTCCGCCACCTTGCGGTAGCGGTCGTTCCAGCGCCCGGCCTGCCGTTTCAACGCCTTCAGTTGCGGCCGCAGGATCGCTGCGCGCAGATTGTCCATCCGGCCCGAGATATTGGGCACTTCGTAGCGCAACTGCGCAAAGGCTTCCTCTGGCGGCGCCGCCCGGTGGCGACCATAGAGCATGTAGCTGCCAGAGAGCAGCACCGCGCGGGCCATCGCATCGGCGTCGTCAGAGATCAGCAACCCGCCCTCCCCGGAATTCAGGTGCTTGTAGGTCTGCGTCGAAAAGCAGCCCATCCGGCCCCAGCGCCCCGACGGCCTGCCATCCCAGGCGGCGCCCATCGTATGCGCGCAATCCTCGATCACGGTGACGCCTGCGCGATCGCACAGCCGCATCAGCCGGCCCATGTCGCAGATATGCCCACGCATGTGGCTCAACAGCAGCACCCGCGCCTGTGCCAGCTTGGCCTCCAGGTCGTCGAAATCGATGGTCAGCCCATCCGTCACGCCGACAAAGACCGGCACTGCGCCAATGCCCGCAATCGCCCCCGGAACCGGGGCCAGCGTGAAGGCGTTGGTCAGCACCCGGTCGCCCGGCACCACGCCGCAGGCCCGCAGCGCGCAGCCCAGCGCATAGCCGCCGGACGCCACGGCCAGACAGAACGCCGCTCCGGTGCTGGCGGCGAATTCCTCCTCCAGCAGCGCGGTTTCGGCAATTTCACCCTCTGCCGTGTTGTAGCGGTGCAGACGGCCATGGCGCAGCACGGCCTCTGCTGCCGCAAGGCTGGCCTCCGGCAGCGGCTCCTGCTGCGTGAAATTCCCGTGAAAGACCTCTCCCATGCGGCCAACTGTTGCGGGCCGCGCCAGAGTCGTCAACAGCTTAACCGATCAGGTCGCGCACGACGCGGGGCAGATCGCGGAAATGGTCCAGCAGCGCCGCAGGTGCCAGCGCGGCCATATCCTCGCCCGCCGGACCGAAGGTCACGAGGATCGAGGGCACGCCCGCCGCATGGGCGGTCTTGCGGTCGGTCTCGGTGTCGCCGACCAGCAGGCACATCGCGGGATCGCCCCCGGCCCGGCGCACGGTTTCGAACAGGTGTTCCGGATCGGGCTTGCGCATCGCCAGCGTGTCGGCCCCCAGCATCGCGTGAAAGCGGTCCAGCACGCCCAGCGCCGTCAAAAGCTGCACCGCCAACGCCTCGGGCTTGTTGGTGCAGATCGCCACGCGGTATCCGGCATCGGTCAGCGCGGCGATCGCCTCCATCGCACCTTCATAAAGGTAGGTATGCGTGCTGATCGCCTGCCCGTAATAGTCCAGCAGCGGCTGGTATTGCGCATCCACGACAGCCTCGTCAGGCTGGCCCGCACGTTCCAGCCCCAACCGCAGCATCGCCTTCGCTCCGCGCACGGCCGTCTTCTGGTCCGCCACCGGGTCCAGCAGATCGCCCAGCCCAAGGTCGCGAAAGCAGGCGTTGGCCGCGGCGATCAGATCGCCGCTGGTGTTCGCCAGTGTCCCGTCCAGATCGAAAACCACCGTGCGCATCGCCATTCCCCCTGTAACCGGCCCTCACTGTTACGATCCGTAAACCTTTGTGACGCCCGCCCGCCTTGTATCGGCCTGCGGAACGGATACAAGCCGTGCCAAACGGCAGATGGGGCTAGACAGGCACATGACAACAGCACTGATAGTCCTCGCGGCGGGCAAAGGCACCCGGATGCAGTCGGACCTGCCCAAGGTCCTGCACCCCCTCGCCGGTGCGCCGCTGCTGGTCCACGCACTTCAGGCGGGCGGCGCGCTCGACCCCGCCCGCACCGTCGTCGTGACCGGCCATGGGGCCGAGGCGGTGGAGAAGGTCGCGACAGCCTTCGACGACCGCATCGCCTGCGTGCGCCAGACCGAACAGCTTGGCACCGCCCATGCTGTCGCGCAGGCGCAACCCGCGCTTGAGGGATTTTCCGGCGACGCCGTCGTCCTTTACGGCGATACCCCTTTCATCACGCCCGAGACGCTGGAGGCGATGATCGCCGCGCGCACCACCCACGACGTCGTCGTGCTGGGTTTTCACGCCGCCGATCCGGGCCGCTACGGTCGCCTTGTCATGGACGGCGACACGCTGGCGCAGATCGTCGAATACAAGGATGCCGACGAGGCCACCCGCACCATCGACCTGTGCAACTCCGGCGTCGTCTGTGCGGACGCCGCAACGCTGTTTTCACTGATCGACGCAGTCGGCAACGCCAACGCGGCGGGCGAATACTACCTGACCGACATCGTGGGCCTTGCCCGCGCGCGCGGCCTGTCCGCCGGCGTCGTCACCTGCGACGAATCCGAAACGCTGGGCATCAATTCCCGCGCGGAACTGGCCCTCGCCGAACAGCAATTCCAGCGCCGCGCCCGCGCCGCCGCCACACTTGACGGCGTTCACATGCCCGCCCCCGACACGGTGATCTTCGCCCATGACACCCACATCGGCGGCGACGCGCTGGTGGAACCCTATGTCGTCTTCGCCCCCGGCGTGACCGTCGAAAGCGGTGCCACGATCCGCGCGTTCTCGCACCTCGAAGGCTGCCATGTCAGCCGGGGTGCCGTGGTCGGCCCCTACGCCCGCCTGCGCCCCGGCGCGGAACTGGCCGAAAACGCCAAGGTCGGCAATTTCGTCGAGATCAAGAGTGCCCTGATCGACACCGGTGCCAAGGTCAGCCACCTGACCTACATCGGCGACGCGACCGTAGGGGCCGGGGCCAACATCGGCGCAGGGACGGTGACCTGCAACTACGACGGTTACTTCAAGCATCACACGGAAATCGGCGCAGGCGCCTTCATCGGCTCGTCTACCATGCTGGTCGCCCCCGTCACCATTGGTGCCGGTGCCATGACCGGCTCCGGCTCTGTCATCACGCGCGACGTCGCGCCGGGCGATCTGGCCCTTGGCCGTGCGCCGCAGGTGAACAAGGCGGGCCTCGCGGCGCGCCTGATGGACAAACTCAAGGCCGCCAAGACGAAAGGCTGACCCATGTGCGGAATCGTCGGAGTCCTCTCCTCTCACGAAGCGGCGCCGATCATCGTCGACGCGCTCAAACGCCTTGAATACCGGGGCTACGATTCAGCGGGAATCGCCACGATCGACGGCACCACGCTGGACCGCCGCCGCGCTATGGGCAAGCTGGTGAACCTGCAGGACCTGCTGGTCCACGACCCGCTGGCCGGCAAGGCGGGCATCGGTCACACCCGCTGGGCCACCCACGGTGCGCCCTCCGTCCTGAACGCCCACCCCCACCGCGCCGCCGGCGTCGCCGTCGTCCACAACGGCATTATCGAGAATTTTCGCGCTTTGCGCCAGTTTCTAGCCGATCACGGCATCGGCTACACCACCGAGACTGACACCGAGACAGTCGCCCTGCTTGCGCAGTATCACCTCGATCAGGGCCTCTCGCCCCGCGACGCCGCCCGCGAGACCATCGCGCAACTCGAAGGGGCCTATGCGCTGTGCTTCCTCTTCGACGGTGAAGACGACCTGCTGATCGCCGCCCGCAAAGGCAGTCCGCTGGCCATCGGCCACGGCGCGGGCGAAAATTACGTTGGCTCCGACGCCATCGCGCTCGCCCCCATGACCGACACGATCACCTACCTCGACGAAGGCGACTGGGCGATCGTGACCCGGTCCAGCGTGGACATCCGCAATGCCGCCGGCGAACAGGTCAGCCGCCCGCGCAAGACCATCGCCACGGGGGCCACGGCCATCGACAAGGCCGGCTTCAAGCACTTCATGGCCAAGGAAATTGCCGAACAACCCACCGTGCTGCAAGGCGCGCTGGCGCACTACATCGACGCCGCCGGGACTGCGGTCACGCTGCCTGCCCCCGGCATCGACTTTGCACGGGTCGAACGTCTGACTCTCGTGGCCTGCGGCACCGCCTACTATGCCTGCATGGTGGCGAAATACTGGTTCGAACAGATCGCCCGCCTGCCGGTCGAAATCGACGTCGCCTCGGAGTTCCGTTACCGCGAACCACCCGTGACACCCGGCACTGTGGCCCTCTTCGTCAGCCAATCCGGCGAGACGGCCGATACCCTCGCCGCCCTGCGCTATATGATCGGCAAGGCGGACCGCATCCTGTCGGTCGTGAACGTGGCCGAATCCTCCATCGCCCGCGAAAGCGACCTCGCCCTGCCGATCCTCGCCGGGATCGAAGTCGGCGTCGCCTCGACCAAGGCCTTCACCTGCCAGCTTGCGACGCTGGCGCTGCTGGTCCTCAGGGCCGCCCACGACCGCGGCCAGATGAACGACGCGACCCTGGCCGATCACCTGACCGAACTGCGGCAACTTCCCGGCATCATGAACGCCGCCCTGAATATCGAATCCGCCACCCGCGACCTCGCACAGGAATTGTCAGAGGCGCGCGACATCCTCTTTCTGGGACGCGGCGCGATGTATCCGCTAGCCCATGAAGGTGCGTTGAAGCTCAAGGAAATCAGCTACATCCACGCCGAAGCCTACGCATCGGGCGAATTGAAGCACGGCCCCATCGCCCTCGTCGATCCCGCCGTCCCGGTGATCGTCATGGCCCCGACTGACGCGCTCTTCGACAAGACCGTCTCCAACATGCAGGAAGTCATGGCCCGTGGCGGCAAGGTCCTGCTGATCACCGACGCGGCCGGCGCGCGCGCCGCCTCCGAGGGTGTGTGGAAGACGCTGATCCTGCCTGACGTCTCGCCCTTTCTGGCCCCGATCCTCTACGCGATCCCGGCGCAACTGCTGGCCTACCACACGGCCATCGCCAAAGGCACCGACGTGGACCAGCCGCGCAACCTGGCAAAGTCCGTCACCGTGGAGTGAATGTAAGCACAGAATCGGATCGACTGCGCCGATCCGGTCCGCCGGGATATTTTTGACCAGAAGAAGACCAGACCGCTCACACATCCTGTGACGCACCCGAGTCTTCTTCTGGTTCGAAATATCCTGGGGTCCGGGGCAAAGCCCCGAAAAGGGGTGGGCGGGCGGGGCCCGCCACCCCCCTCTTACTCCACCGAAACGCTCACCTCGGCGATCTCGGTCAGGGGAATCCCCAGCGTCTGCATCGCCGCCAGCGAGATCTGGCTCCCCGATCCCTCAGCCCCGCCGGAGGGGCGCAGTTCCACGTTGGCATCCTTGCCCTTGTAGCCGACGCGCCCCATCGTCAGGCTGCTGACCAGCGGCGTCTTCAGCCAGATGCCCGGCTCTGCCGGCGGCCCCAGTGTCGCCAGTGTCGTGCCAAGGTCACGGACCGGCGTGTCCACCTGCACGGCAAGCGCCTGCGCCTTGTCCGCATCGCTCGTGGTATCGAACTGCGCGACCGTCCGGGCGGCAGCGGGGGGCCGCGGCGGCGGGGACGGGTTCAATGTCGCGGCGGGTGCGCCTGCGGCGGCCGGCGTCACGACGGCCCCCGGCGCAGTTGCGGAGACCGGCTGCATCATGCTTTCGCAGGCAGTCAGGGCGAAGACGGGGAACATCATTAGGATTCTCATGCCCCGACGCTATGACCGGCGCGCGATCCTGACAAGTCCCCGCCCATGCCTTGCGCACCCCTTCGCCGGGGCCTAGGTTCATGCCATGACCGCACCGCTCATCGACCCCTTCGCCCGCGCCATCCGTTACCTGCGTGTTTCCGTCACGGACCGCTGCGACTTCCGCTGTGTCTACTGCATGTCGGAAAACATGACCTTTCTGCCCAAGAAGGACTTGCTGACGCTGGAGGAACTGGACCGGATGTGTTCTGCCTTCGTGCGCCTCGGGGTCGAGAAGCTGCGCATCACCGGTGGCGAACCCCTCGTGCGGCGCGAGATCATGACCTTCTTTCGCGCCATGTCGCGCCACCTTGAATCCGGTGCCCTGAAGGAACTGACGCTGACCACCAACGGCAGCCAGCTCGAACGCTTTGCAGGCGACCTTTACGACGCTGGCGTGCGCCGCGTGAATGTCTCTCTCGATACGCTGGACGACGACAAGTTCGCCCGCGTCACCCGTTGGGGTCGCCTGCCCCAGGTTCTGCGCGGCATCGATGCGGCACAGAAGGCGGGCCTGCGGGTCAAAATCAACGCCGTGGCGCTGAAGGACTTCAACGAGGACGAGTTGTTCAGAATGACCCAATGGGCCGCATCCCGCGACATCGACATGACCTTCATCGAGGTCATGCCGATGGGCGACATCGGCAACGAGGACCGCATCGGCCAATACTGGTCGCTGAAGGACCTGCGCGCACAGCTTGCCACCCGTTACACCCTGACCGACCTGCCCGACAACACCGGCGGCCCCGCCCGCTACGTCCGCCTGAACGAGACCGGCCAGAAGGTCGGCTTCATCACGCCGCTGTCCCACAACTTCTGCGAATCCTGCAACCGTGTCCGCATCACCTGCACCGGAGAGATTTACACCTGCCTCGGGCAGGAAGGTCACGCCGACCTGCGCGCGCCCTTGCGGTCGTCCGAATCCGACACGGTGCTGGACGATGCGATCCGCGCCGCCATCGCGCTGAAACCCAAGGGCCACGATTTCGACTATTCCCGGCAAGCGGTCGATGGTCAGGTCAGCCGCCACATGAGCCATACCGGCGGCTGAGGTGTCACGCGCCCCGTTGCTGCTGCGCGCCTACGGCGGCCTTGCCAACATCGCCGCCCCGCTGCTGTTCCGCCGCATCCGCGACCGGCTGATCGCCCACGGCATCCAGCCCGGCCGCACTCGCGAACGCCTGGGCCACGCGACCGTCGCCCGGCCCGCGGGTCCGCTGGTCTGGGTCCACGGGGCGTCGGTCGGGGAAACGCTCTCGGCCCTGCCCGTCATCGCCGCGCTGCGCGACCGCCGCGACCCGCCCACGATCCTCGTGACTTCGGGCACCGCCACCAGCGCCCAGATTCTGACGCAACGCCTGCCACAAGGCTGCATCCACCAGTTCGCCCCGCTCGACGGCGCACGCGCCCTGCGCCGGTTCAACGCGCACTGGAAACCCGACTTGCTGGTGCTGATGGAATCCGAAATCTGGCCGCAGATGATCGCGACGGCACCTTGTCCTGTCGTCCTGCTGAACGCCCGTCTGTCGCCACGGGCTCTCGCGCGCTGGCGGAAACTCGGGTCCTCCGCGTCATGGCTTCTGTCGCGCCTTTGCCTGATCACCGCCCAGACCGAGGCGGTGGCCCAGGGTCTGCGCGACCTTGGCGTCGCTCCCGACCGCATCCGCGTCGGTGGCAACCTCAAGGCCGCCGCACCGCCGCTGGACGCCGACCCAGAAGCCTTCACGGCGATACGCACCCTCTTGGCCGACCGCCCCCGCTGGCTCGCCGCCTCGACCCACACGGGCGAAGAGGCGCATGTCCTTGCCGCGCATGCGGCGCTATTGCGCGAACATTCCGACCTCTGCCTGATTCTCGCGCCACGCCACCCGGACCGCGCCGACCGCATCGCGGCGCAGATCGCACAGGCCGGCCTGACCCTGACCCGCCGCAGCGTGGGCGAAAGCCCCACGTCGCAGGTCTACCTTGCCGACACGCTGGGCGAGATGGGGCTTTGGTATCGCGCCGCTCCCATCACCTTTGTCGGCGGGTCGCTGTCGCCCAACGGCGGCCACAACCCGTGGGAAGGGGCCGCCCTCGGCTGCGCCCTGCTGACGGGACACTATCTGACGAATGCAGCGCAGGACTGGCAGGCGCTGCGCGACGCGGATGCCGCGATCACCGGCCTGACCCCGGATACGCTGACGGCCGCCCTACGCGACCTGCTGGCCGACCCCGCCCGTGCCCGCGCAATGGGCGACGCCGCGCGGACCCTGACCGCCAGCCAGACCGGCGACGTTGCCCGCACTGTGGCGGACCTGCTGGCCCTGATGCCCCACGGCACCCCCCATGCTTCGTGACCCGGCCACGATCAGCGTCATCGCACCGAACCTCAAGCGCCGCCTGTCCGGCGTCACCTCGACCGTGATCCGCCTCGTGCCGTTGCAGGCCCGCGACATCGCCATCGCCGCAACCGGTCCTGTCTTGCCCGACGACGTGCCTCAGATCGCCCTGCACCGCCTGCCGTTCATGTCCCGCCATGCCTCTGATGGTGGACCTCGTGTCTGGCACGCCCGCCGCAATATCGAAATGATCGCCGGCCTTGCCCTGAAACATCTGCTCCGCAAGGACCTTGCGCTGATGTTCACCTCCGCCTCCCAGCGGCGGCACACCGCCCTGACGGCATGGCTGATTGCGCGGATGGATGCCGTGGTCGCGACATCGGCGCTCAGCGCCGGCTATCTGCGCGGGCCCAACACCGTCATTCACCACGGCATCGACACCGACACCTTTGCGCCGGCACCCGACAAGCGCGCCCTGTGCCGCAGCCTGAACCTGCCCGAAGACGCCTTGCTGATCGGCTGCTACGGTCGCATCCGCCCGTCCAAGGGCACCGACATCTTCGTTGAAGCACTGCTTGAAACCCTGCCCCGCCACCCGCACGCCATGGGCCTTGTGATGGGCCGGGCAGTCGGCAAGGACCAACCCTTTCTGCAGGCGCTGCGCGACCGGGTCGCCGCCCACGGCATGACCGACCGCATCCGCTTTTTGCCAGAGGTGCCGGCCCAGGCCACCGCAGCCTGGTATGCCGCCCTCGACCTTTACGTGGCACCCCAGCGGCACGAAGGTTTCGGTCTGACACCGCTAGAGGCTGCCGCCTGCGGCGTCCCCAGCATCGCCACCCGCACCGGTGCCTTCGCCGACATCGTGGCCGAGGGCGAAACCGGCACCCTCATCCCTACCGACAACGCCGCAGCGCTGAGTGGCGCGCTGGACGCTGTCCTGTCGGACCCTGACCGCCTGTCCCGCTGGTCCGCCGCCTGCCGACCGCGCATCCTGTCGGGCTTTCGCATCGCGGACGAGGCGCAGGCGCTGATCGCCATCTACCGCGATCTGCTGGGCCGCCCCGCGTCGGACTGAGGCTTGGGGTTCTGCCTCTCGGACCACATACCACGACATAAAAGGGCGCACCCGTCACGACAGGTCCGCCCTTCTTCTGGTTCCCAATATCCCCGCCGAAGGCTTGCCCGCCTTGCTTTCAAACCCGTCAGGCGGCCGGCATGCGCTTCTCGACAATCTCAGCCCACCAGCTGCATCCTGCGGGAATCGCGTCGTCGTTGAAGTTGTATTCCGGGTGATGCACCGACGCGCCGCCGATCCCGTTACCGACCAGAATGTAGGCCCCCGGCCGTTCCTCCAGCATGAAGGCGAAATCCTCGCCGCCCATGACCAGCGGGGCCTCGGCGCAATCGCCGGACACGCTGCGCGCGACGTCCGCGGCAAAGGCGGTCTGTTCCGCGCTGTTCACCATGACGGGGTAGCCCTTCATGTAGTTCACCGCGGCACGCGCCCCGTAGGCGCTCGCCGTGCCTTCCGCCAGCGCCGTCAGCCGCGCCTCGGCCATCTCGCGCATCTCCTTGGACATGGTGCGCACGGTGCCGCGCAGATGCACTCGCTGGGCGATCACGTTGAATGCCTTGCTGGAGCTTTCGATGCTGGTGACGCTGACCACGATCTGATCGGTCGGATCGGCATTGCGTGACGCGATGGATTGCAGGGCCACGACGACGTGCGCCGCGACCAGCGTCGAATCCACCGTCTCCTGCGGCTTGGCGGCATGGCCGCCCTTGCCCTCAATGGTGATCTCGAACTGGTCGGTCGCGGCGAAGAACGCCCCCGACCGGATGCCGAACTTGCCCAGCGGCATGCCGGGCCAGTTGTGCATGCCGTAGACCTCGTCGATCTTCCAGCGGTCCATCATGCCATCCTCGCACATTTCGCGCCCGCCGGCACCGCCTTCTTCGGCGGGTTGAAAGATCACGACGACGGTGCCGTCGAAATTGCGCGTCTCGGCCAGATATTGCGCCGCCCCCAGCAGCATCGCCGTGTGGCCGTCATGGCCACAGGCATGCATCGCGCCGGGCGTCTTGCTGGCATAGTCGAGGCCCGTCGCCTCGTGGATCGGCAATGCGTCCATGTCGGCGCGCAGCCCGATGGTGCGGCCCTTGCTGTCGGTCTTGCCCTTGATGACACCGACGACGCCGGTGCGCCCGATGCCGGTCACGACCTCGTCGCAGCCGACGGCGCGCAGCCGGTCAGCCACGACCTGCGCCGTGCGGTGGGTCTCGAACAGGATCTCGGGATTCTCGTGCAGATCGCGGCGGATCGCCGTGATCTCGGGCAGCAATTCGGCAAAACGGTTCTTGACGGGCATGGGGACACTCCTTTGACAGCGATCCTGTCACCGGCCCGGTCAAGGCGCAAGGCGACCGATTACAGATTCGGTCCCGCCACCATCTTCGATCCGTCCGAGAACCGCGACAGGCGAAACCGCGACAGATCGAAGCCCGGTCCCTGCCCCAGCGCCAGCCGCGCGGCGATGCGGCCAAAGGCCGGACCGATACCGAACCCGTGACCGCACATCCCCGTGCAGACCACCAGTCCCGGCAGGGAGTCGACGTGATCGACCACCGGCACGATATCGGGCAGCGTATCGATCATCCCGGCCCAGCTTGTCGCGATCTCGACCTTGCCCAGCCCCGGAAAGGTCTCCGCAAATTCGCGCGCCAGCCGCTGCACCCGCCTTGCGTTCGGGGCGGGGTCCAGGATGCGGCAGCGCTCGAACGGACTGACCGCGTCGTCGCCCCACTGTCGCGCCGTGCCCCAGCCGTCAGGATAGCCCTGCGGTGCCGCAGGCAGCAGCCGCGTGCCCAGCGGGTCCTCCATCAGCAGCTTCGTGAAGCTGCCGAAGGCGCGGAAGGCATCCGGCCCGACGAACAGCTCGTGAAACCCCGACGGGGCCAGCGTATAGCCGCCGTCCGCGCGCTTGCGCCAGGCCAGCCGCTTGTCAACGGCACCGCCCGCATTCACGTCGCCCAGCGGCCCGGTCGCCGCCACGGTCGCCCGGACCGACAGTTGCGGGATGCTGACGCCATGCCGCCGCAGGAACAGCGACGACCAGGCGCCGCCCGCCAGAACGACGGATTTCGTCCGGATCAATCCCTTTTCCGTCAGCACGCCCGCCACGCGCCCGCCGATCAGATCCAGCGCGCGCACCGCGCACTGTTCCACGATCCGCACCCCGGCCCGGTGCGCCGCCGCCGCGAACTTCGGCACCGCCAGCCACGGTTCCGCCTTCATGTCGCCCTGCGTCCACAACGCGCCGAGGTAGTCGCGCGACGTCCCCGGCACGGCGTCCTGCACCTGCCGCGCGTTCAGCAACGCGGTGCCGGTGTTGTACAGCGCCGCCGACCGCAACCAGCCTTCGTAGCGCGCCAGCTTTTCGGGCGTGTCCGCCAGATAAAGTGTGCCGGTCTGTCGCAGCCCGATATCGCCAGCCTCGGTTGCAAGAGTGGGCCACATCTTCTGCGCCTCCAGCATGATCGGCACCTCGGCCAGATCGCGGCCCTGCACCCGGATCCAGCCCCAGTTGCGACTGGACTGTTCGCCCGCGACGCGGCCCTTTTCCAGCAAGACGACGCTGACGCCTGTGCGGGCCAGTTCCCACGCGGTCATCACGCCGATGATGCCGCCGCCGATCACCACGACATCCGCCGCACCCGGCAATGGGTCGTCAAAGGTCACGGGCAGCCCCATGTGGATCGGAAAATGCATCACGCCAGATGCTCCACCAGACGCCGCATGAAGTCCTGACCGGCCTGAAACTGCGCCGTCGTGATGAACTCGTCCGGCTGATGCGCTTGCGCGATGTCGCCGGGCCCCACGACGCAGGCCGAATAGCCCCGTTCCTGAAACTGCCCCGCCTCGGTGCCGTAGCGGACGACGTGGCTGCCGTTGTCGCCGGTCAGCATCCGGGCCAGCTCTTCTGCTTTGCCCTGCTCTTCGGGCTGCAATCCCGGCAGGCCGAAATAGGCCTGCGCGTCGATGAAGGTGGCGGGGTGGATCGCCTGCATCTCGGCCTCTACCTCGCGCACGCGGGCCAGGAACAGGTCGCCCCAGCTTTGCACGTCCTCGCCCGGCACCACGCGAAAGGACAGATCGAACCGGCAGTCCTTTGCGGTGATGTTGTGCGCCGTGCCACCCTGCACCGTGCCGACGTGCGCAGAGGTGAACGGCGGATCGAACACGGCCGCCAGCGGCGACGGCGTGGCGGCCATGCGCTCTGCATTTATACCATTCGCCCAGTCAATCAGGCGCGCGGCCTGCATCACGGCACTGACGCCTTCGGTGATTCGCGAGGAATGGACCTCGTGCCCGCGCACATGCACCTTGTAGCCGATACCGCCCTTGTGGCCCGTGACCACCTGCATCATCGACGGCTCGCCCACCAGCACCGTATCGGCGCGGGGCATGCCGTGGCTGACCATGTGGTCGATCATGACCGGCGCGCCGGTGCAGCCGACCTCCTCGTCATAGCTTAGCGCGATCTGCAGCGGGCGACTGACACCCTGCCGCGCCGCCAGCGCCATCGCCCACAGGGCCAGCGCATCGAATCCCTTCATGTCGCAGGTGCCGCGCCCGAACAGCTTGCCGTCCCGTTCCGTCACGGCAAAGGGCTCCAGCGTCCAGTCCTGCCCGTCCACCGGCACCACATCCGTGTGCCCCGACAGGACCACGCCACCCGCGATCCTTGGCCCGACATGCGCATAAAGCGCCGCCTTGTCGCCTTCCGGGCTTGGCACGCGGACGACATCGGCCCCGATTCCGGTCAGGTAATCCTGCACCCAGTCGATCAAGGGCAGGTTGCTGTCGCGGCTGACGGTCGGGAACCCCACCAGCTTGTCCAGCAGGGCGCGGGGAGTCATGTCGAGGGCCATCTGATCTTCCTGAGGGCAAGGGATTTGCCCGGCCCACCCTGCGCGGGGCGGCGCAAAGGTCAAGGCGCAGCGCACCCATTTCCGCCCAAGGTCCGCGCAACGCGATAGAATATGCTGCAATTTCGACCACCGGATTCCTGACCAATGGGTCAAATGCCTTTCCGCTTGCGAGGTGCAAAAAGAATGTTACCGTCTTCCCTCAGACGACCTGCATCAAAGACAGGCGCATGCTCAAAAATGAACCGGGGAGGTTCGCTTATGCCCGATGGGGCTCGACTGCCCGGTGGGACGCAGCCTGTGCTTGACGTGGCCGGTCTCAAGACCGTGTTCAAGGTTCGGGGCGGCGAAGTCCACGCGGTCAACAATGTCAGCTTCGATCTGGCCGCCGGCGAACTGCTGGGCGTCGTGGGCGAAAGCGGATCGGGCAAGTCGGTCACGATGATGTCTCTCCTCGGGTTGCTACCCTCGCCCCCCGCCGACGTGCGCGGGGGCAGCGTGATGTTCGAAGGTCAGGATCTGCTGCACATCGGCGCAGAAGACCTGCGCGCCGTGCGCGGCGGGCGCATCGGTTTCGTGTTTCAGGACCCGATGACCTCTCTGAACCCGGTGTTCACCGTCGGCTATCAGATCATGGAACCCCTGCGTGCCCACATGGGCCTGAACAAGCGCGCCGCCCGCGCGCGGGCGCAGGAACTGCTGGAGCTTGTCGGCATTCCCGGTGCGGCGCAGCGCCTCGACGACTATCCGCACCAGTTTTCCGGCGGGATGCGCCAGCGGGTGATGATCGCGATCGCCCTCGCCTGCGATCCCAAGGTTCTGATCGCGGACGAGCCGACGACGGCCCTCGACGTCACCATTCAGGCGCAGATCATCGAACTGATGAAGGACCTGCGCGACAAGCTGGGCATGGCCGTCATCTGGATCACCCACGACCTTGGCGTCATTGCCGGGATCGCCGACCGCGTGATCGTGATGTATGGCGGCCAGATCGTCGAACATGCGCCCGTGAAGGAGTTGTTCCGCAATCCGCAGCACCCCTATACGCGCGCCCTCCTGACGACGATCCCCAAGATCACCGGCGAACGTGCCCGTCGCCTGACGATCATCCAGGGCCAGCCGCCGATCCTGGGCGACGCCCCGACCGCCTGCCCCTTCCGCGACCGGTGCGATGTAGCAATCCTGCGGTGCAGCCGCGAAAATCCGCCCCGCTTCGACCTTGGCGGCGGCCATGACGCCGCCTGCTTCGTGGCAAAGGGTGCAACCGATGCTTGATCAAGGCAGCACGCCGCTCGTGCAGGTTCGCGACCTGAAGATGCACTTTCCCATCTATTCCGGCCTGATGCGCCGCCAGACCGGCGCGGTCAAGGCGGTGGACGGCGTCACCTTCGACATCATGCAGGGCGAAACCCTTGGCCTTGTGGGTGAATCCGGTTGCGGCAAGTCCACCTGCGGCCGCGCGATCCTGCGCCTTTACGACATCACCGGCGGCGAGGTCATCATCGACGGCACCGCCATCGGCCAGATGTCGCAGTCCGACCTGCGCCCCAGGCGCCCAATGATGCAGATGGTGTTCCAGGACCCGCAGGCATCGCTGAACCCCCGCATGACCGTCGAGGCGATCATTCGCGAACCGCTGGATGAACATACGAAACTCACCACCGCCGAGAAAGAGGCCAAGGTCGGTGAATTGATGGATGCCGTCGGCCTGAACCGTCGCTTTGCCAAGCGCTATCCGCACGCCTTTTCCGGCGGCCAGCGCCAGCGCATCGGCATCGCGCGGGCCTTGGCGCTGAATCCCAAGTTCATCGTCTGCGACGAACCCATCGCGGCGCTGGACGTCTCGATCCAGGCGCAGGTCGTGAACCTGCTGGAAGACCTTCAGGAACAGTTCGGCCTGACGTATCTCTTCATCAGCCACGACCTGTCGATGGTCCGCCACATCGCCACCCGCATCGCGGTGATGTATCTGGGCAAGGTGGTCGAACTGGCACCGCGTGCCGCGCTCTACGACGACCCGCTGCACCCCTATACCAAGGCGCTGCTGTCCGCCGTCCCCGAACCGGACCCGTCGCTGGCCCAGACCCGCGACCGGATCATCCTGCAAGGCGACGTGCCATCCCCCGCCAATCCGCCACAGGGCTGCAACTTCTGCACGCGCTGTCCGGCCGTCATGCCGGTGTGCCGCAAGGTGGAACCAACCTTTCAGGAGGTGCAACCGGGCCGCTTCGTCGCCTGCCACCTGTACGAATCCACCGGCACCGCGGGGCAAACCGCGGGTCGATCGTAACATCAGCAAGGGAGATATACTGATGAGAATGAAGACACTTCTGCTTGGCGCTGCCGCCACGATGGCCTTTGGCCAGATGGCGCAGGCCCAGTCCGAAAATCCGGGCGGCGAACGCGGCCGCGACGGGGCCGTCGGCATCATCTACTGGCAGGCGCCGTCGATCCTGAACGCCTACCTGTCCGGTGGCACCAAGGATATCGAGGCGGCAAGTCTCGTGACCGAACCCCTTGGCCGCTATGACGAAACCGGTGCGCCCGTGCCATGGCTGGTCGATGAGATCCCGACCGTCGCAAACGGCGGCGTGGCCGAGGATCTGACCTCGATCACCTGGAAACTGACCGAGGGTCTGCTGTGGTCCGACGGCACGCCCGTCACTTCGGCCGACGTGAAGTTCACCGCCGACTATTGCATGGACCCCGAAGGCGGCTGCGCCCAGCTTGCCAAGTTCGAAGGCGTCGAGAGCGTCGAGATCATCGACGACCTGACGGTCAAGGTGAACTTCACCGGCCCGACCCCGAACCCCTATGGCCCCTTCATGGGCAACCAGTCGCCGATCATCCAGGCCGCGCAATTCGCGGACTGCACCGGCACCCGCGCGCCGGAATGCACCGACGCCAACTTCATGCCGATCGGCACCGGCCCCTTCGTGGTGACGGACTTCCGCACCAACGACGTGATCCAGCTGGAAGCCAACCCCAACTACCGTGACCCGTCCAAGCCCGCCTTTGCCACCGTCACCTTCAAGGGCGGCGGCGACGCAGAGGCCGCGGGCCGCGCCGTGCTGCAAACCGGCGAATTCGACTATGCCTGGAACCTGCAACTTGCCCCCGATGTCATCACAGCGATGGCCGAAGGCGGCGTCGGCACGCCGATCAGCGCCTTCGGCACGCTGGTCGAACGGATCGAGATGAACCTGACCGATCCCTCCCCCGACCTGCCCGAGGGCGAGCGGTCCACCGTCGCGCATCCGCACCCCTTCCTGTCGGATGAACGGGTCCGCCGCGCGCTGTCGATGGCTATCGACCGCAATTTGCTGGTCGAGGTCGGCTACGGTCAGGCCGGTCGCGCGACCTGCAACCTGGTCCCCGCCCCCGAGATGTTCGCATCCGACAACACCGGGTGTCTGACGCAGGACATGGAAGGTGCGATGGCCCTGCTGGACGAAGCGGGCTGGACCGACACCAATGGCAACGGCATCCGCGACAAGGATGGGGTGGAAATGAACATCCTGTTCCAGTCCTCCACCAACGCCGTGCGCCAAGACTTCCAGGCTCTGATCAAGGATTGGTGGGAACAGATCGGCACCAGCGTAGAGTTGCGCAACATCGACGGGTCCGTGTTCTTCGGCGGTGATCCGGGCTCGCCCGACACCTTCCAGAAGTTCTATGCGGACGTGGAAATGTATGCCAACAACTTCGACGGCACGGACCCTGCATCCTACCTCGCGTCGTACACCTGCGAAAAGGCGCCGCGCCCCGACACCGGCTGGCAGGGCGAAAACATCAACCGCTACTGCGACCCCGCCTATGACGCGCTGGTGAAAGAGCTGAACGCGACCGCAGAGCTTGAAGAGCGTGGCCGCATCGCCAAGCTGCTGAACGACATGATCACCAAGGACAGCATGACGATCGTGCCGCTGGTGGACCGGGGTCGTGTCTCCGCCCATTCCAACACCCTGGGCGGCGTGATCCTGAACACCTGGGATTCCGAGCTCTGGAATGCCGCCGACTGGTATCGCATCAAGGAATAAGCGCCTTGGCAGCGCCGGGCGGAGTCTCGCCCGGCGCATCCCCGCAAGCCCTGACCCAAGGCGCCCCCGCATGCTGACCTACACCTTCCGCAGGCTGCTGATCTCGATCCCGACGCTTTTGTTCATCGCTTTCGTGATCTTCATGCTGCTCGAACTCGCCCCCGGCGATCCGATGGCGAACATGCCCCTGACCATCCCGCCAGAGGTCAAGGAAAAGATGCGCCTGGCCCTTGGCCTGGGCGAGCCCTGGTGGATCCGCTTCCCGCTCTGGCTCAAGCAGTTCTTCATCGTGGAACCGATGTACTGGATCGACGGCACCTTCGGCACCAACCTCGCGGATGGCGCGCAGCGCATCATCAGCTTCCAGTCCCGCTCTCCGGTCTTCGACACCATCGCGCAGCGCCTGCCACAGACGCTTTGGGTCGTCGGCATGTCCTACGTGGTCGGCGTCCTGATCGCCCTGCCCATCGGCATCATCTCGGCCTACCGGCAGTATTCGATCTTCGATCAGGCCGGCACCTTCGTGTCGATGATCGGCTTTTCCGTGCCGCCGTTCTTTTCCGGTGTGCTGCTGATCGTGATCTTCTCGGTCTCGCTCGGCTGGCTGCCGTCGATCTACGACACCACCCATGTCGTCAACGACTGGGCCAGCCTGAAGGTACAGATCAAGCAGATGATCATGCCGGTGATGGTGCTGGCGTTGCAGACTACGGCACAGGTCAGCCGCTACATGCGCGCTTCGATGCTCGACAACCTCGGTCAGGACTACGTCCGCACCGCCCGCGCCAAGGGCATGACCGAAAGCGTCGTGGTCCTGCGCCACGTCCTGCGCAATTCGATGATCCCGGTCATCACCGTGATCGCGCTTGGCATCCCTTCGATCTTCGGCGGTGCGATCATCACGGAGCAGATCTTCAAGGTGAACGGTCTGGGCCAGCTTCTGATCATCGCCCTGCAAGGCAACGACATCCCGATGGTCATGACGCTGACCTTCCTCTTCGCGATCCTGATCGTGATGTTCAACCTGATTGCCGACGTCCTTTATGGCGTGTTCGACCCGAGGATTCGCTATGACTGACCGCCACCCCGCCGCAGACGCCGACACCTTGATGGTCGCCGGCGATCCCACGGCCCCGGTCAAGGCCGTCAAGGCCCGCAACCAGTGGCTAGACGTCTGGGACCAGTTCCGCACCCACAAGGGGGCCATGGCATCGCTGGTGTTCCTGATCGTCATCGTCCTCTTCGTGCTGCTCGGGCCTTGGCTCTGGGGCGTTGATCCCACCGCGCTGGACATCCGCAACAAAGACATCCGCCCCATCGTCTCTGCCCTCTGGGGGGCCGAAAAGGTGTCATGGGCGCACCCGATGGGCACCGACAATCTGGGCCACGACCTGATGGCGCAGCTCATGCAGGGCGGCCGGATCAGCCTCGCGGTCGGGGCAGCCGCAATGATCCTGGCCATCCTGATCGGTACCTGCGTCGGGGTGATCGCGGGCTATTTCAACCGCCTCGACGGGCTGCTGATGCGGCTGACGGACCTGTTCCTTGCCCTGCCCCTGCTGCCCTTGCTGCTGGTGATGATGCTGCTGTTCCGCGACCCGCTGCGGTCGGCCTTCGGGCCGGAACAGGGCATCTTCATCCTGATCGTGGCCGGCATCGGCATCACAAGCTGGATGCACACCGCCCGCATCGTGCGCGGCGACGTTCTGGCGCTGAAGGAGCGCGAATACGTCCTCGCCGCGCGCAGCATCGGCACGCCCAGCCGCCGGATCATCACGCGCCACCTGCTGCCCAACGTGTTGTCACCGATCATGGTCTCGGCCACCCTCGGCCTTGCCACCGCGATCATCACCGAATCCGCACTGTCGTTCCTTGGCCTCGGCTTTCCGCCGGATTTCCCGACCTGGGGCAAAATCCTGGCCGACAGCGTTCCCCGCATGACCGCCTTCCCGGAGCGCGTGATCCTGCCCGGCCTCGCGATCTCGCTGACCGTGCTGGCGGTGAATTACATCGGCGACGGGCTGCGCGACGCCCTCGACCCTCGCATCCGGGGGCTGTGACTACTCAAGGTGCCGCTTCAGACGCTGCACCATCGCCCACACCGCCACCAGCACCACCGGTGTGACCAGCGCCGCCAAGGTCGCCTTGCTGACGCCCAGAGGCTCTTCCAGCGGCCCCAGCACATACATCGCAAGGCTGACCGCGTAATAGCTGATCGCGACCGTCGACAGCCCCTCGACCGTGCGTTGCAACCGCAGTTGCAGGTCCGCGCGCCGATCCATGCTTTCCAGCAGGTCCCGGTTCTGGGCAGAGCGTTCGACGTCCACCCGCGTCCGCAGCAGATCGCCTGCGCGCAGAGCGCGGTCGCTCATCGCCTTCAGGCGTCCTTCGGTCGATTTCACCGTCCGCATCGCCGGATCGAAGCGGCGCATCATGAACTCGCCAAAGGTCTGGCGCCCCTCGAACCGTTCCTCGCGCAGCACGTCGATGCGCTGGTTCACGATGGTCTCGTAGGCACCCGTCGCGCCGAACCGGAAAGCCGACTGCGCCACGATGTTCTCAAGCTCTGCCGACACCGTCAGCAGGTTCTGCAACAGCACCGCAGGCGCGCCCACCGGGCCGCACATCTCTGACAGCAGGGCGGTCAGCCGGTCGTCGATCGTCGCCATCTGCGGGCCAAGATCGCGGGCGCGGCTCAGGCCCAGCATCGACATCGCCTTGTAGGTCTCGATCTCGCACAGGCGCTGCACGACGCGGCCGGTGCGCCGCTCTCCCGCCTTGCTGCGCGCGAAAACGGCAAAGCGCATGTGCCCGCCCGTGTCGATCCGAAAGTCCGAGGCGACGACAAGCTCGCCGTCAAGCACGCGGGAAATCGCAAGGCTTTCCGGCACGAACCAGTCGTCCACCTTGTGCGTTATTCCCGCGTCGCCATCCGCCAGTTCCACCCGGATCAGGGCCGAAGTGATGCGGACCCCCGGCGCCGCACGCAGCCAGTCGTCGGGGAATACCGCAAAGGTCGCGGCGTCATAGGGACGGTCCGCGACCCCCTGCCCGAAGATCGTGAAGGTCACGAATTCCGTATGGCTTTCCCACTTCAGCAGATGCTTGCCGATCTGGCCCGAGTAATGCGTAGCCCCCGGCTGAGGATGCGCGGCACCGAAACGGTCCAGCAAGGCGATCAGATGCGCGCGGTCCGCATCGCGGTCGCGGCCGGCGGCATTGTGGGCGGGCTTTATCGCCAGATAGGCGGCCCGCGCCGGGGCCCGCACCGCCGGAAAAGGGCGCGCGTGCAATTCGTTGGCCAAGGCATAGCGCAGGGGATGGTCTTCGATCGGGGGCATGGGCATCGCCTTTGGGTGGTCCTGAGGTCCAACCTAGCGGGCGCTGCCGCAGGGTAAACGTGAAAATGCAATGCCCAGAAACACTTAGCGGCGCACGATAGTATACCGTGCGCCGCCAGTCCGACCTCTACAGGGTGAAAACCCTTAGATCACAACCACATCCAGCGGCGGAAAGCCGTTGAAGCAGACCGACGAATAGGTCGAGGTATAGGCTCCGGTGTTGCGGATCAGCACTCGGTCGCCCGACTTCAGCGTCAGCGGCAGGTTCATCGGGCGTTTTTCATACAGCACGTCTGCGGAATCGCATGACGGTCCCGCCATGATGCAGGGGCCGGTGGCGTCGCCGTCGCGGTCGGTCTCGAACTGATAGCGGATCGCCTCGCCTTCGGTCTCGGCCAGGCCAGAGAAACGGCCAATCGACAGATAGACCCAGCGATGCACGTCGCGGTCGGACTTGCGGCTGACCAGCATGACCTCGCAGGCGATGACGCCCGCCTCGGCCACCATGCCACGCCCCGGTTCCGCCATGATGCGGGGGATGTGGCCGAACTTCTCTTCGACCAGCGCCATGACGCGCGACGCGTAGACCGTCGGCGTGTCGATCGCCTCGCCGTAGAACGCCGGAAATCCGCCGCCGATGTTCAGCAGGGTCAGCGTATGACCCGCATCCTTGGCGGCCTGCCAGATCTCGGCCATCTGGTCCAGTGTGGGGGCCCACATCTCGGCCCGGCGGGTCTGGCTGCCGACGTGAAACGAAAATCCGACCGGAGTCAGCCCGACCTCTGTCGCGTAGTCCAGCAGTTGCAGCGCCAGCCCAGCGTCGCAGCCGAACTTGCGCGTCAGCGGCCAGTCGGCTTCCGACGTCTCGACGATCAGGCGGATGTAGACGGACGCGCCCGGCGCATGTTCGGCGATCTTGTCCAGCTCTTCCTCGGCATCGGCGGCGAACAACGTGATGCCCGCGCCATGCGCCCAGGCGATGTCGGAGGCCCGCTTGATCGTGTTGCCGTAGGAAATCGTGTCGGGATGCGCGCCGGCGGCGATGCACATCTCGATCTCGCCCCGGCTCGCGGCATCGAAATGCGACCCAAGCTGCACCAGACGTTCCAGCACTGGCTTGGCCGGGTTCGCCTTTACGGCATAGTGGATATCCGCATGACCCAGACCGGCCTTGAGCGCATTGTACTGCGTCTCGACCCGGTCGCAGTCGATCACGAGGGTCGGCTTGTCAAAGTCCCGTCCCGCGACATAGGCGTCCAGCTTTGGTGTGGCGACACGAACAGGCGCTTGCGCGCCCGCGGTTGATGCAATCATGGTCATCTCCAGTAGACCCGGCCGTAGGAGAGGATCAACCGCTCCGAGACCGCTCAGTTCCAAGGGAGACGTTACCGTCGCTGCATAACAATGCATGGTGCAGGCCAGAGGCGCGTGCGTTGGCGTCTATGGGGGGCATTTGATGCAAACTGCGGTGCCGATCAAGGGATTTTTCCGAAGCGGGCCAAATATTTTGCGCTGCCCGCCCCGCCGGTCTAGACCACGCCCATGTCGCGCCTGATCCTGTTCAACAAACCCTTCGACGTGCTGTCGCAATTCACCGATGCGCGCAGCCCGACGCCCCGCGCCACGCTGTCGGATTTCATCGACGTGCCAAGGGTTTACCCGGCAGGACGGCTGGACCGCGACAGCGAGGGGCTATTGCTTTTGACCGACGACGGTGCGCTCCAGGCCCGCATCAGCGACCCGCGCTTCAAGGCCCCCAAGACCTACCTCGTGCAGATCGAAGGCTGTTACGATGACGCGGCCCTTGCCGCATTGCGGACCGGTGTCACGTTGAAGGACGGCCCGACCCGTCCCGCACAGGTGCGACGCATCGACGCCCCTGCCCTCTGGCCGCGCACTCCGCCCGTCAGGTTTCGCAAATCCGTCCCGGACTGCTGGCTGGAACTGACGATCACCGAAGGCCGCAACCGGCAGGTCCGTCGCATGACGGCCTACGTCGGCCACCCGACCCTGCGGCTGGTGCGGTGGCGGATCGGGGACTGGAGCCTTGACGATCTCGCGCCAGGGCAATGGCGCGAGGTCTGAGGCAAAGACGCATTTACTTCTGTTCGGCTGCGATGATGAGGCTGCCACCGTTTCGGCGGGTGCCCTGCACTGCCACCAGATCGGTATCGCCGGCCACCAGCCCCTTGATGACGCGCGGCGTCCCGACGGCCGCGACACGCGTTCCGACGAACTGGCCGTCCAAGGTGCCCCCGACCGTCACGTCACCGGTTCCTGCGATGCTGAGCGTTCCGGCGTAATCCGTGCTGAACCGGTTAGGTGAACCCCCACCAATCTCCGAGGCCCGGCCACCGATGGCGACCCTGCCGCCGACGGTGTAGGGAACGAGAGGCTTGTTCGGCCCGTTTTCCACTCCTTGAAAGTTGTCGATGGTGCCGGTCACACGGCCCGAGCCGAAGTTCGCCGTCAATCTGGCATCACCAATCATGGTCAACCCGTCGGGATGGATCTCGGAGGTGCGGTTCACGGTCAATTCGCTGACGCCGCGGAACGTGGCCACCCCGTTGTCGGCATCTCATTGAAGGCCGTGCCCCCCATGCGGTTGACCCGGGTCGCCAAGGCGGTCGCCGATAGCACGCGCTCATTCAGCAGATCGGTCGGAAGGCGACCGTCGCTGCCGCTGCCGCCACAGGCAGCAAGAAGCAGAAGGGAGGCGAGGGCGGGGAAGACAAAGCGGGACATCACAAATTTCCTAATATTGTGT
>NZ_JBMERN010000009.1:0-82585 GCF_049310965.1 Loktanella sp. DJP18
TTTGCCAATGACACGGATGGTGCCGTGACGGTCGACTGGGTCGTCCTGACCGCAGCCGTCGTCGCCTTGGCCATTCTGGTTTTCGGTGCCGTCAGCCTCGCCGTCAAGGGCCGCGTCGGCGATGTGGCCACGCAGATAGCCCGCACGGAATAAGCAAGGACCGCGGCAGACCCGCCGCGCAATGCAACCGGTCCCGGCCACCTCCGGTGGCGACCGAAACGAAAGGATGAAATCATGCGTGCCGTATTTGGACTCGTGCTGGTTCTGGGCATGGCGCTGGCAGGCGCCGCCGTCTACATGGTCAAAGGCTATGTCGCCGACACGGAATCCGCGCTGATCGCGGAACGCCAACGCGCCGCCCAGTCGGTGGAAACGGTGGACGTCCTGGCTGTCGTCGGTGCCAAGGCCTTTGGCGACACCATCACGGCTGCCGACCTGCAAGTGGTGAAGTATGCCAAGGACTTTCTACCCGAAGGCACATTTGCCACGACTCAGGACTTCTTTCCCGAGGGAGAGGACATCAGCCGGTCCGTCTTGCGGGCGATGGACGTGAACGAGATCGTCACCGCCTCCAAGGTGACCGTACAAGGTGAAATCGCCAGCATCACGCAGGCCCTCCGCCCCCAGATGCGGGCCTTCACCATCAACGTGGACGCCGCGACCGGCGTGTCGGGCTTTCTGCGCCCGGGCAACCGCGTGGACATCTACTGGACCGGGTCGGTCGATCCGTCCAGCAACCAGGCCGAGACTCATCTGATCGGGTCCTCCATCGAACTGGTCGCTGTCGATCAAAGCACCGATCGCAACAGCCTCAAGACCTCGATCCCCAGCACGGACACCGTCCAGGTCAACCCTGCCGACGTTGCGCGGCTGGCGCAGGCGCAGGCCGAGGGCAAGTTGAGCCTGTCGCTGGTTGGGTCGGATTCGGCACAGAACATGGTGCCGGACGGCGAGCAGGCGATTACCTTACCGGAAGCACCCGAGGCACCTGTGGTCGTGGCGGAAGTGCCGGTCGAACAGGCCCCTGCCCCGCAGGCCTGCTATACGACCGTGCGGCGCGGCACCGAGAAGATGCAGATGGAAATCGCCTGCACGAACTGATCCGAACCGTCGCATGGCACGCGGGGCGCAAGTCCCGCGTGCCATTTTACGTCCGAAGGACCACACCTGCACAACTTGAAAATTTCCATCTGTTGCGATTTACCCACAGCAATTCTCCCTCCCAAACCATTGATTCTTGCAATAATCCGGCGGCCCGGTCATGGTGGCCGCAATGACGGAAAATAATTTCCGCTGACGCGTGATCGGAGAGGCAGGTCACAATGAGCTATGACAGATTCATGAGGGCCGCCGTTGCGAGCCTGGCGATTGCTTGCGCCAGTGTGCCGCTGACTGCGTCGGCCGAAACCTTGCGTGTCGTGCGAGGGTCGGCGACCGCCCCACTGGCCGTGCCAATGAACCGGGCCATCGTCGTCGAAAGCGACGAACCCTTCGCGGAAATCTCCATCGCCAACCCCGGCATTGCGGACATCTCGTCCCTGTCGGATCGCACCATCTACTTGCTGGGCAAGGAGCCGGGGCGGACAACAATGACGATTCTCGGGGCCGATGGGCGCCTGATCAGCAACGTTGAGGTGCAGGTCACCCCCGACATCGCGGAATTCAAGGAACGGCTGGAACAGATCCTGCCGGGCGAGCCGATCGAGGTGCGCACCGCGAACAACGGTATCGTCCTGTCAGGAACCGTCAGCAGCACCGCCCGTCTGGACCGCGCGCTGGAGCTGGCTGAACGCTATGCCCCTGAACGCGTCTCCAATCTGATGAGCGTCGGCGGCACCCAGCAGGTCATGCTGAAGGTCCGCTTTGCCGAGATGCAGCGCAGCGTCAGCAAATCGCTTGCCTCATCGATTGGCGCGCAGGGCACGGCGCTGAACGGCAATCTGGGCACCTCGGGCGGGACCGGCGCGCTGGTCACCTCGGGTGCGATCAGCAATACCTTCAACGGGTCCGTTCCGGACACCAACGCCAACAACGGCGCATTCCTGTTCGGCTTCAACGCCGGCGGGCTCGAGGTCGGCATCCTGTTGGAAGCGCTGGAATCCCGCGGCGTCGTGCGCACGCTGGCCGAACCGAACCTGACCGCCCTGTCGGGGCAAGAGGCAAAGTTTCTGGCCGGCGGCGAATATCCCGTGCCGGTCGCCCAGGAGGGCGGCCAGATCTCTGTCGATTTCAAGCCGTTCGGCGTCGAACTGACATTTGTGCCCCGCGTCGTGGACGGCGACATCATCAATCTTGAACTGATGGCGGCCGTGTCGTCCATCGACCCGGCAAACGGGTTCACCGCGAACGGCTTTACGGTCAACGCCTTCCGCCGCCGCGAGACGTCGACCACGGTCGAAATGCGTGACGGTGAAAGCTTTGCGATCGCCGGCCTGCTGTCCGACGACTTTACCGACCTGAAAGGCCAGGTCCCCTGGCTGGGCGACGTGCCGGTGCTGGGTGCCTTGTTCCGCAGCGTCGAATACAGCCGGCGGCAAACAGAGCTTGTCATCATCGTCACACCGCACCTTGTCACACCGACCCGCGGTCAGGCCTTGGCCCTGCCCACCGATCGCGTGCAGCCGCCCACCGAAAAGGACCTGTTCCTGTTCGGCAGGGTCGCCGCATCGGACGCACCCAAGGCCGGTGGAGCGGGCGAAGTTGCCCGGCAGGACTTCAGCGGGTCCTACGGCTACGTGATGGAATGAGGGGGGGTCGCATGATGAAGACGCTTTTGACAGCGACCGCTGCCGCCCTGGCCTTGTCGGGTTGCGCGCAAGAGGCAGGGATATCGCAGTCCGGGGCCGGATCGGCTGCCCTAGCGACCGGTTTCGGCGACGCGACGGCGATCAACACCCAGGCGATGATCGACGCCGACGGCGCGACGGCCATGTTGGGCACCCGGTTTGCGGCCGAGGTCGACAGCACCGTGACCTTTGCCTTCAATTCCAGCCAGTTGGACGCGACGGCAATGGCCGTTCTGACCACGCAGGCCAATTGGATCAGGCAGTTCCCCGAAGTCCGCTTTCGCGTCTACGGCCATACCGATCTGGTCGGCAGTGCGGCTTACAACAAGCGTCTCGGTCTGGCGCGAGCCAATGCGGTCGTGAATTTCCTGTCGACGCAGGGCATCAGCCGGTCTCGGCTCGAGGCGCTGGTGTCCTTCGGCGAAACGCGACCCGTGATCGCGACGCAATCCCCCGAACAGCAGAACCGCCGCACGGTCACCGAAGTCTCTGGCTTCGTGAAAGGCGCGCCGATGTTGCTGAACGGCAAATATGCCGCCGTGATCTTCCGCGAATATGTGATCAGCGCCGTGCCGATCAGCGGTCTGTCAGTGTCCGCAACCGGAACACTTGCCGGTCAGGAGTAGCGCCACCCTGACGCGCATCGTTGGATGCGCGTCAACAGTGGCTCCTCTGGGCCCCGATCGTGCGCCACCATCGCACAATCAAACGGATTTGGTCCCAATCTCGCCAAGATTGAAGGCCATGTAGGGTCCAACGGGCACGTCTTGTCCTGCACGATGCAGAACAGACATCAGCACTGGGTGGATCGTGACGGAACGTTAAACTTCCCGTCCCATACCTGTGTGACGCCCGCTTGAATGAGGACGTCCGACATGAGCAGTAACGCAGTTCTGAAATCCGAAAGCGCCGCCTTGATCGCCTGCACCGTCAGTCGCGACGTGCAGATCTTCGATCTTCTGATCGAGGATATGGAAACCGCCCTTGGCGAAAGCTGGGGGGACCTGGGGTTTGACGACGCCCTGACCTTCCTGCGCCAGCCCGAGGCGGCAGAGCTGCAATTCATTGCCGTCGCGATGGATGCCTCGGACGAGGACAACATCGACCGGATCGCTGCCATCATCGGTGCTGCCAAGAAGCGCGAGATCAAGGTGATCCTGATCACCGAGGATGTCAGCCCGGCCGCCCTGCACCAATTGCTGCGCGAGGGTGGCGATGAATTCGTCCCCTATCCCCTGCCAGAGGGTGAACTGGCAAATGCCATCGAACGCGTGTTGACGCCGGTCGCGGAAATTCCGGTGGCCCCCGAATTGCAGAACAATCTCAAGGCGACAGGGACCCATGACGGCGTGATAGTTGCAGTGCACGGCATGGCCGGCGGCACCGGCGCCACTACTTTGGCGGTCAACCTTGCCTGGGAGCTCGCCTGTCTCGACAAGGACAATCCGCCCCGCGTCTGCCTGCTTGACCTCGATCTGCAATGCGGGTCCGCATCGACATACCTCGACCTGCCTCGCCGCGAGGCGGTGCTGGAGCTTTTGTCGGATACCGAGGCGATGGACAGCACGTCCTTCATGCAAGCCCTGCTGTCCTTCGACCAGAAGCTGCACGTCCTGACCGCGCCCACCGACATGATCCCGATGGACCTGATCAGCAGCGCCGACGTCAACCGCGTTCTGGAACTGGCCCGCACCAATTTCGATTACGTCGTCATCGACATGCCGTCGACGATGGTGGAATGGTCCCAGACCGTGCTGGAGGCAGCGCACGTCTACTTTGCGACACTGGAACTTGACATGCGGTCCGCGCAGAACACCCTGCGACTGAAACGCGCCCTGCAATCCGAGGATCTGCCCTTCGACAAGCTGCGCTTCGTGCTGAATCGCGCGCCCGGCTTCACCGACCTGTCCGGCAAGGCGCGAGTCAAGCGTCTGGGCGAAAGCCTCGGCATCTCGATCGAGGTGCAGTTGCCCGATGGCGGCAAGCAGGTCGCCCAGACCAACGACCACGGAACGCCCCTGGCCGTGAATGCGCCCAAGAATGCCATGCGCAGGGAAATCGCGAAACTCGCGGCCTCGGTGCACGCGGTCAACAAGGCCGACCACGCCGAAGCACGCGGGTAGCGGAAGGGTTTCATCATGTTCTCCAAGTACAAAAAGCCGACACCGGGCGAGCCCGCCGCCGGCCGCGCCGTTCAGCCCCATGCGAAACCCGCGATGTCCGCCGTCGCCGCTGCCGTGGCGAATGAGTCGCCCCGCAAATCCCTGATGAAGGCCATGCCGACCCGTCCGGCCGAAGTCGCCGCCGGCGACCGTGACAAGAAGCGCAAGGAACGCCTGGGCGAGATCAAGCTGGAACTGCACAAGGCGCTTCTGGACAACCTGAACCTGTCCGCACTGGAAAACGCGAGCGAAAGCGATCTGCGCACCGAGATCAACGCGATCACGAACGAGTCGCTGGAAGAAATGGGCATCGTCCTGAACCGGGACGAACGCAGCCAACTGACGCAGGATCTGTTCTTCGAGGTGACGGGCCTTGGCCCGCTGGAAACCCTGCTGAAGGACGATTCCGTCAACGACATTCTGGTCAACGGTCCGCGACAGATCTTCGTCGAACGCGCGGGCAAACTGGAACTGACCGACATCACCTTCAAGGACGAAAAGCATCTGCTGCGCATCATCGACAAGATCGTGTCCGCTGTGGGTCGCCGCGTCGATGAAAGCAATCCCTACGTCGACGCCCGCCTGGCGGACGGATCGCGATTCAACGCGATGGTCGGACCGATTGCGGTCGACGGCAGCCTGGTGTCGATCCGAAAGTTCAAGAAGGACAAGTTGGGCATCGACGATCTGGTGAAATTCGGCGCCTTCTCCGAGGAAATGGCCGCCTATCTGCAAGCCGCCGTGGCGACGCGCCTGAACATCATCGTGTCTGGCGGTACGGGTTCGGGCAAGACCACGACCCTGAACGCGTTGTCATCCTTTATCGCCAACGACGAACGTATCCTGACGATCGAGGATACGGCCGAACTTCAGCTGCAGCAGGTTCACGTCGGCCGCATGGAAAGCCGCCCCGCCAACGTCGAAGGCAAAGGTGCCGTCAGCCAGCGCGACTGCCTCAAGAACGCGCTGCGGATGCGGCCTGACCGGATCATCGTCGGGGAAACCCGCGGTGAAGAGGTCATCGACATGCTACAGGCGATGAATACCGGCCACGACGGATCGATGACGACCATCCACGCCAACTCTGCCCGTGACGGCGTGTCGCGTCTGGAGAACATGATCGCGATGGCCGGGATCGAGATGCCGATCAAGGCGATGCGGTCGCAGATCGCCTCGGCCGTGAACCTGATCGTGCAAGCCTCGCGCCTGCAGGACGGTTCGCGCCGCATGACCTCCATCACCGAGATTACGGGGATGGAAGGCGACGTCATCTCGATGCAGGAAATCTTCAAGTTCCAGCGTGTCGGCCTGACGCCCGAGAACAAGATCATCGGGCATTTCACGGCGACCGGCGTGCGCAGCCATTTTTCGGACCGTTTCAAACTGTGGGGCTACGACCTGCCGCCGCAGATTTTCGAACCACTCGTTGCGGAGTAAGCGAACATGATTTCCTCCCAGCCCCTAATTTACATCGCGATCTTCGCCTCTGTCATCTTCGTGGTGCAGGGAATCTATCTGGTGCTGTTCGGCAAGTCGATCAGCCAGAACGGCAAGGTCAATCGCCGTCTGGAACTGCTGGAAAAGGGCGGCAACCGCGAACAGGTGCTGGAACAACTCCGCAAGGAGATGACCCAGCACATGAAATCCCAGAGCATTCCGCTCTATTCCATACTGGCCGCCAAGGCGCAGCGCGCCAACATCGCATTCACGCCGCCGCAGATCATCATGCTGATGGGCGTCGTCAGCGTCATGGCCTTCGTCGGCCTGACCGTGATGACCGAAGTGGCCCCCATGACCCGCAGCGTCATCGCCGCGGGGATGGGCGTGGGCGGCGTGTTCATGTGGATCAGCGGCAAGGCGAACAAGCGCATGGCCCTGTTCGAGGAACAGCTGCCCGAAGCGGTGGAACTGATGGTCCGGTCTCTGCGCGTCGGTCACCCGTTCAACTCCGCCGTCCAGATCGTCGCCAAGGAGATCGCAGATCCCCTCGGCACCGAAATGGGTGTCATCGCGGACGAAGCTGCCTATGGCCGCGACATGGGCGAGACACTGAAGGCGATGGCAGAACGGCTCGACATGCAGGATCTGCGGTTTCTTGCGGTTGCAGTGACGATCCAGCAGACATCGGGCGGCAACCTGGCCGAAATTCTGGATGGTCTGGCCAAGGTGATCCGGTCGCGGTTCCGCCTGTTCCGCCGCGTCAAGGCCATCACCTCCGAGGCGAAATGGTCCGGCAAGCTGCTGTCCGGCTTTCCGATCGGGGCGCTGATCGTCATCAACATGATCCAGCCCACCTATTTCGACGAGGTCATGGACAAGCCGATCTTCATCCCGGCCTGTCTGGTCGTCGCAGCGTTCCTGATCATGAACCTGATCGTCATGCGCGCCCTCGTGAACATCAAGGTTTAAGGTCAGATCATGAACATCTTGAACGATATCAACGCCGCAATCACCGACATCCTTGGCCCGTTCGGCGGGGTCATGGCACTGGGGCTTGTCGGCGTGGCCATGATCCTGACGACCCTGCCCGTCCTTCTGAAACGCAAGGCCGATCCGCTGGACAAGCTCAAGGCGACCGCACGCGCGCACGATGCGCGTGCCGACGGAAAGGTCGAACGCCTGCGCACGGCGTCGGGCAAGGACAAGCTGGAAAAATACGCCAACTTCCTCGAACCGCAGGATGCCGTCGCCTATACCGCCGCCAAGCTGAAACTGCTGCAAGCGGGCTACAAGTCCAAGAATTCCGTCCGCATCTTTCACTTCGCGCAGTTCGCCCTGGGAATCCTCGGCCTGATCCTCGGCGGTCTCTACGCCCTGCTGAAGACTCAGGCCGGCGAAGTGTCGTCGCAATCCATGATGATGATGGTGCTTGGCCCCGGCGTCGTCGGATACCTCTTGCCGAAATATTGGGTCACGCGCCGGGTCGCATCCCGCAAGGAGGCGATCACCAACGGCTTTCCTGACAGCCTCGACATGATGCTCGTGTGCGTAGAGGCGGGTCAGTCGCTGGATCAGTCGATCCTGCGGGTCGCCCGCGAACTGAAATCGGGCTTTCCCGATCTGGCCTCCGAATTCGAGATCGTCAGCCAGGAGATGAAGGCCGGCAAGGGCAAGGAGGCCGTGCTGCGCGACATGTCCGAACGCTGCGGCGTCCAGGACATCTCGTCGTTCACGACGGTCCTGATCCAGAGCCAGCAGTTCGGCACCTCGATCGCTGAAGCCCTGCGCGTCTACGCCTCTGAAATGCGTGACAAGCGCGTCATGCGGGCCGAGGAGGCGGCGAACAAGTTGCCGACCAAGATGACGTTGGCCACGATGATGTTGACCGTGCCGCCGCTTTTGCTCATCCTGATCGGACCCTCGATCTATGGCATCACGCAAACCATGGCGGCCGGAAACTGACCTTATGATCCGCATCCGCAACGGCACAGCCGTCGCTCTGATCCTTGCTCTGGCCGCCTGTTCATCGGGCGGCCCGCTTGCATCTGGGGACGGCGTCTTTGCGCCGGGCGTGTCGGGCAAGGCAGAGGTCGACAATCTGGTGGTCGGTCACCGGCTGATGGCGGCGGGCGAATACGAACTGGCGCTGGACGCCTATACGCGCGCCGCCGCTGTCGAGGGCCTGAACGTCGACACCCTGTCTGCCTTGGGCTCTGCGAACCTGCGCCTCGGGCGATTGGGACAGGCCGAGGACCTGTTGCGCCGCGCCGCGCAGGACGCACCCGAATTCGCGCCAGCATGGAACAATCTGGGCGTGCTCCTCATGGAAAAGGGCGAATTTGCGGAAGCGGCAGAGGTTTTCCGTCGCGCATATGCCACGGATAACGGGAATTCCGACGCGATCCGCGAGAACCTGCGCTTGGCACTCGCCAAACGCGATGCCGATATCTACGCTCCAGATCAAGAGAACCAGGAATATGAACTGGTCCGGCGCGCCGATGGGGACACCATCGAACCGCTCTGAGGCAGTAGCAGGAAAGGACGCACGCAAGATGCGCCATACCGTCATTCTTTGTCTGGCCGGCACGCTGGTCCTCTCGGCCTGCGGGTCGCGCAACGGCGACGCCGAAGTGCAGCGCGCGATGCAGGACCTCAATTCCATCGAAAGCACGAACCTCAACGACGTGATGCTGACGGTCGGCGACCCCGAGGAATCCGTGAAGTACTTTACTGGTGCGCTGGCCAGTGATCCCGGCCGGATCGACCTGCAACGGGGCCTCGCGAAATCGCTGGTCCGCGCCGGCCGCGCAAACGAAGCCGTGACCGCATGGGAACTGGTCGTCGCGACCGCCGGAGCCAACCTCGACGACCGCGTCGATCTGGCCGATGCCCAGATCAGGGCCAACCAGTGGGACGATGCGGCCGCGACCCTCAACGCCATTCCACCGACCCACGAGACCTTCAACCGCTACAAGCTCGAGGCGATGATCGCCGACAGCAAGCAGCAGTGGTCCAAGGCCGACAGCTTTTACCAGACCGCCGTGGGCCTGACGACGACACCGGCCAACACCATGAACAACTGGGGCTATTCCAAGTTGACGCGCGGCGATTATCCTGGGGCCGAACGCCTTTTCACCGACGCGCTGCGGCAGGACAGCACCCTGTTCACCGCCAAGAACAATCTGATCATGGCCCGTGGTGCGCAACGCAAATACGACCTGCCGGTCGTTCCGATGACCCAGGTGGAGCGCGCGCAACTGCTGTATACGCTGGCGCTGACGGCGATCAAGCAAAGCGACGTCGCAACCGGCAAGGGTCTGCTGCGCGAAGCGATCGACACCCACCCCCAGCATTTCGAGGAAGCGACACGTTCGCTTCGCGCACTGGAAGAGGTGTAATTCATGCCTCTGCCGGCGTCGGCCGCATGGCTCTTTCTGATCGTCGCCGTGCCGGTGGGGCTTTGGGTCGCCTACACAGACCTGTCGCGCATGAAGATCACGAACGCCGCCGTTGTCACCCTCTTCGCGGGCTACGTCGTGCTCGGCTATTTCGCCCTCCCGTGGGCGGGGTATCTCTGGGGCTACGTCCATCTGATCGTGGTGCTGGTGATCGCCATAGCGCTCAATGCGGTCGGTGCGGTCGGGGCAGGCGATGCCAAGTTCGCCGCCGCCGCGGCTCCGATGATCGCGACCGGCGACATCGCGCCCCTGCTCTACCTCTTCTGCCTGTGTCTGCTCGGCGGCTGGGCGATCCATCGCATCGCCCGCATGACGCCCTTGCGCCGCATGGCTCCTGATTGGGCCAGCTGGACCTCTGGCCGCCGCTTTCCGATGGGATTGCCGCTGGCGATGACCCTGATCGCCTACCTTGGACTGGTGGCAAACCGGGGTCTGTGACGCCCCGCCCACAGCGATTCCCCGGCGGCGAAGCCGTTTGTCCATGATTTGGCCATAAAGTCCTTTCACAACGGGACCACGCGGGGGACGGGCCCCCGCCCGTCGCGAGGGCCTTTTTCTTGAACATGCAAAGCACCGGGGTCATGGCCCCGCCCAGCCCCCGCACCCTTGACGGCATGGCCCTTCCGGTGCCGATGATGCGCGACATTCTCGTCAAGACGATGTTCCGCATGAACCTGACGCAGGTGACGGCCCTTGCCCGAAACGTCTGCCTGCCCGTGAACGTGACGCAGGAACTGGTCGATCTGGCCCGCAGCCAACTGCTGCTCGAGGCGACGGGCAGCCTGTCGTCTTCGGGCACGACGGAAATGGGCTACCAGTTGACCGATGCCGGTCGCGCCCGTGCGCATGATGCGCTCAAGCAGTCCGAATATTACGGTGCCACGCCTGTCCCGCTCGAGGTCTACCGCGAGCAGATCAAGCGCCAGTCGATCCGCAACATCCAGATCACCCGCGACCAGTTGACGACGGCGATGGGCCATCTGATCCTGCCGCCGGCCCTGATTTCCAACCTTGGCCCTGCCGTGTCATCCGGCCGGTCGATCCTGATGTATGGTCCGCCGGGCAACGGCAAATCCTCGATCTCCAACGGCATCCGCGACGCGTTGGGCGACAAGATCTACGTGCCGCGCGCCGTCGAATATTCCGGTCAGGTCATCACCGTCTACGATCCCATCGTTCATTCCAGCGCCGAGGATGACGAACAGGACCCCAATTCCCTGCGCCGGACCACCGGGCGGTTCGACACCCGCTATGTCCGCTGCGAACGACCCACGGTCATCACCGGGGGCGAGCTGTCGCTGTCGATGCTCGACCTCGTCTACAATCCTGTCGCCCGCACCTACCAGGCCCCGCTGCAACTGAAATCCACCGGCGGCATCTTCATCGTCGACGACCTTGGCCGTCAGGCGGAACCGCCGCAGGCGCTCGTGAACCGCTGGATCGTCCCGCTGGAGGAATCGAAGGACATCCTCGCGCTCCAATCGGGTGAAAAGTTCGAGGTGCCCTTTGACACGTTGGTCATCTTCTCGACCAACTTTCACCCCAACGCGATCTTCGACCAGGCCGCCCTGCGCCGCATCTTCTACAAGATCAAGATCGACGGCCCCAATCAGGCCGACTACCTCAAGATCTTCGCCCTCGTCGCCCGCAAGAAGAAGATGCCGCTGGACGAGGCGACGCTGGTCTACCTGCTCAACACGCTCTACCCCACGATCGACAATATCTATGCGAACTATCAACCGGTGTTCCTGATCGACCAGATGATCTCCATCTGCGAATTCGAAGGGATTCCCTACCAGATGAATCCGGACATGATGGATCGCGCCTGGGCCAACATGTTCGTCAAGGAAGAGGACATCGTCCGCTGACTTGACCCCGGGCCTGTTCCGCCACACATCGAGGGTATGGATCTGCCCCCCGTCATCGCTGAATGGTTTGCCGCGCGGGGCTGGTCCGTGCATCCCCACCAGCAGGCGATGCTGGATCGCAGCGTCTCCCCCGCCCTTTTGCTGATCGCGCCGACCGGCGGCGGCAAGACGCTGGCCGGGTTCCTGCCAACCCTCGCCGAACTGTCCGGCGGCACGCATCACGGTCTGCACACGCTTTACGTCTCACCGCTCAAGGCGCTGGCCGCCGACATCAAGCGTAATCTGACGACCCCGGTGACCGACATGGGCCTGCCGATCCGGATCGAGGATCGCACCGGCGACACGACCGCCACGCAGAAAAAACGCCAGCGCGCCGACCCGCCGCATATCCTGCTGACCACCCCCGAAAGCCTGGCCCTGCTGACGTCCTATGAAGACGCGCCGCGCATGTTCGCAGGCCTTCAACGCGTCATCGTCGACGAGATTCACGCGCTGGCCGAAAGCAAGCGCGGCGACCAGCTCATGCTGGCCCTCTCGCGTCTGCAATCGATTGCCCCCGACCTGCGTCGCGTCGGTCTCTCGGCCACCGTCGAAAACCCCGCCCGCATTGCATCCGGTCTCGCCTGCCACCCAGACCCCTGCGAGATCCTCTACGCCGACCCCGGCCCCAACCCGGACATCGCCATGCTCGTGACCGATGAACGCCCGCCCTGGGCCGGTGGCGGTGCGAAATACGCGATCCCTGCCGTTCTGGAACAGGTGAAGCAGCACAAGACGACCCTGATCTTTCACAACACGCGCGCACAGGCCGAGATCTTTTTCCACAACCTCTGGCTTGCCAATGACACCGACCTGCCGATCGGCATCCATCACGGCAGCCTCGACCGCGAACAGCGCCAGCGGGTCGAATCCGCGATGGTCGCAGGAAGCCTGCGCGCCATCGTCTGCACCGGCTCGCTCGACCTTGGTATCGACTGGGGCGACGTCGATCTGGTGATCCAGGTCGGCGCGCCGAAGAACGTGAAACGTTTGATCCAGCGCATCGGTCGCGCCAACCACCGCTACAACGCGCCGAGCAAGGCGCTGCTTGTCCCCGCCAACCGGTTCGAGGTCGTCGAATGTGTCGCCGCGCTGCAGGCCGCCCGCGATCACGACCTCGACGGCGACCCGCCCGGCCCCGGCCCGCGCGACGTGCTGTGCCAGCACATCCTGATCCGCGCCTGCGCCGGTCCCTTCACCGCCGACGACCTCTTCGCCGAAGTCCGCACCGTCGGAGCCTACGCCACCCTGACGCGGGCCGCCTTCGATGCCTGCCTCGATTTCTGCGCGACCGGTGGCTACGCCCTTGCCGCCTACGACCGCTGGAAGCGGTTGCAGCTGCGCGACGGCCTCTGGCATCTGCGCGACCCGCGTGCCACCCGCGATCTGCGCATGAACATCGGCACCATTCAGGACACCGACACGCTGAAGGTCCGCCTCAAGGGCGGCTTCAAGCCGCTGGGCGAGATCGAGGAGGCCTTTGCCGCGACCCTCACCCCCGGCGATACCTTCCTGATCGGCGGCCAAATCGTGCGATACGAAACGCTGCGCGAGATGTCGGTCGAGGTGACGCGCCGTGCCGACAAGGCTCCCAAGATCGCAACCTTCATGGGCACGAAGTTCGCCACCTCCACGCAGTTGTCGCAACGCATCCTGCGCATGTTCCAGCAGGACGACTGGCCCGACCTGCCGATGCACACCGCCGAATGGCTGCACCTGCAACGCGAATGGTCCAAGCTGCCGGAAGCCGACCGTATCCTCGTGGAATCCTTCCCCCACGATGGCCGCGCGCATACTTGCTTTTACGGCTTCGCCGGCCGCAACGCCCAGCAGACCCTTGGTCTGCTGCTGACCAAACGGATGGAAAGCCTCAGCCTCAACCCCCTCGGCTTCGTGTCGACCGACTATGCGACGCTAATCTGGGGCCTGACCCCGGTCGAGGACCCTGCACCGCTGTTTGACTCGGGTGCCCTGCACGACGGCTTTGCCGACTGGCTGGCTGGCAATGCCGTGATGAAACGCACTTTCCGCGCCTCGGCCACCATCGCCGGTCTGATCCAGCGCAACCTGCCGCAGGCCCGCAAATCCGGTCGTCAGGCGACCTTCTCGTCGGACATTCTCTATGACACCCTCGCCAAATACGATCCCGACCACCTGATCATGCAGGTCACGCGCGAAGAGGCCCTGCGCGGCCTCGTCGATTTCGGCCGGGTCGAGGAAATGCTGGCCCGCACCGCCGGCCGCGTCGATCATGTCATCCTGCCCCGCGTCAGCCCCCTCGCCGCCCCCCTGCTGCTGGAGGCCGGGCGCGTCCCCATCGCCGGTGCCGGCCGCGAACGTCTGATGGAGGACGCCGCCGCCCGCCTGATGGAGGAGGCCGGCCTCGCCGCACTGTGACCCTTGAATCCTCCTGCAAACCGGTTCAGGAACGGATCATGAACGGCCATGCTTTTACATTCGGTGAACATCGTCTGATCGCTCTGCCCTCCGGGGCGCTCTGGTGGGAAGATCGGCGGCTGCTCTGCGTGGCGGACCTGCATCTGTGCAAGTCCGACCGCGTTGCGCGCCGCTCCGGCCAGATGCTCCCGCCCTATGAAACCCAAGAGACGCTGGCCAAACTTGGTACCGACATCGCCCTGACCGACCCCGCAACGGTGCTGTGTCTTGGTGACAGCTTCGACGACCTCATGGCCGCCGAAACCCTCGCCCCCGCCGATACCGCGACGCTGACCAGCCTGCAGGCCGGTCGCACCTGGCTCTGGCTGGAAGGCAACCATGACCCGGGGCCGCTGAACCTTGGCGGCACGCACCTTGCGCTTCACGCCGACGGTGGCCTGACCTTTCGCCACATCGCCAGCGCGGGGCCGCTGGAAATATCGGGCCACTACCACCCGAAACACGCCATTCCGGGTGCCGGGGCCGCGCGCCCGTGTTTCCTGAGCGACGGCAACCGTCTGATCCTGCCGGCATATGGGGCCTACACCGGCGGCCTGCGCGCGACAGAGCACCCGCTGACCAGCCTCTTTACCGGCCAGATCATCGCGATCCTGACCGGTCACCGGGCGATCTGCGTGCCGCTTACGCGGTCAGCCCGTCAGGCTCTGCCCATCCGTTGGCGCGGCAGCAGGCCGTAACCGTATTCGCCAGCAGGCAGGCGATGGTCATTGGACCCACGCCGCCCGGTACCGGCGTGATCGCCCCCGCGACCTGCGATGCGGACGCGAAGTCGACATCGCCCACAAGTCCCGTGTCCGTGCGGTTGATCCCGACGTCGACGACCGTCGCACCCGGCTTGATCCAGTCGCCCGGCACCATCTGCGGACGCCCCACGGCGGCCACGACGATATCCGCCCGCCGCACCACCTCAGCCAGATTTCGCGTCCGGGAATGGGCGATCGTCACCGTGCAGCTTTCCCCCAGCAAAAGCTGTGCCATCGGCTTGCCGACAATGTTGCTGCGCCCGATCACGACCGCATCCATCCCCGTCAGATCGCCGTGATGATCGCGCAGCATCATCAGGCACCCCAGCGGCGTGCAGGGCACCATGGCTCTCTGCCCCGTCGCCAGCAGCCCGACGTTCGAGATATGGAACCCGTCAACATCCTTCGCGGGGTCGATGGTCGCCAGGACCTTCGCCTCGTCCATCCCCTTCGGCAGCGGCAGTTGCACGAGGATGCCGTGCACCTTCGGATCGGCGTTCAGATCCGCGACAAGGCGCAACACCTCCGCTTCTGCCACATCCGCCGACAGGCGATATTCCAGCGACAGCATGCCGACCGCCTTGGTCATCTTGCCCTTGGACCGGACATAGATGTCAGAGGCCGGGTCATCGCCCACCAGTACGACAGCCAAACCCGGTGTGACGCCATGCTCTTCCTTCAGCCGCGCCACATGGGCCGCCACCTTTTCCCGCATACGGCCCGCAAAGGCCTTTCCGTCGATGATCTTCGCCGTCATTCGTCACTCCTTCCAGGCACGGACCGCCTGCGCGATCGGCCACGGTTCCTTCGGTGCCCCATACACCCCGTCGGTGGGCAAAGGAATACAAGCGCTGCCGCACCTGCCGTCCGCGCGACAGATGCGCTTTGCAGCAACCTCAGGCTTCGCCGGCAGCGGCATTGGATCGGGATAAAGCGGCGTCGCGTCGACGCATGCGGATCAGCCGTGCGCGCACGGGACGGCGGGCGGGGTGCCTTCGGGCGTCGGCCCGAACAGCGCCGGACGGCGTCACCCGCGCCAGCCGCGCTGACCCGGCACATGCAGCACAAGATCGTCACCCAGCCGCAACGTCCCCGGCCGTTCGACCCAGGCCGTCACCCCGCGCAGACCCGCCGCAGCCGCCTTGAAGGCCTTGCCGTGGCCGGGCGCTGCGTCTTCGATGGTCTTGGCGACCAGATTGCAAGGCTGGTTCAGCATGTCCACGGTCAGCGTCATACCGTCAGGCCCCTGCAACCGGCTGGATGGGGGCACATGCGTGAAATCCGGCAGTCCGCCGATCACGACACTCGCCCCCAGCCAAGCCGGATCGACTCGCTCCAGATCCAGCTTCTCCGCGATGATCGCCAGTTCTGCGGCGCTCACGATGCTGATCTGCCGGACGTTCCGGATTTCGGTGCCCTTGGGATGCTGCGTCGTCACCCGACTGCACGACGACCGCGTCAGCCCGGCGTGAAACTCACCCGTGAACCCGTCGAACCCCAGCACCATCTCGTCCAACGGCTCGCCCACGATTTCCTGCGCGTCCCGGTGCGGCACGCGGCCCAACCACGTCACCCGCCCGACATGCTCTGTCCTGATCAGTGCCGGCATCACGTCCTCCACATGCAAAAGGCCCCGTGCCTTGCAGCACGGGGCCTTTGATCAATCAAGCCAAATCAGGCTGTCGGTTCCGGCTCCATCCCGCCATCGACCTGCGGCTTCTTGCGGGTCTTCGGGACCGACGGGATCGCGTTTCCGCCAGAAGGAGGCGTGTCGTCCAGATCCTCGCCCCGGTTCAACGCCTCGCCCGCGATAACGCGCGTGATCTCGTTCCCGGTCAGCGTCTCGTATTCCAGCAGACCCTGCGCCAGCCGTTCCAGATCGTCGCGCTTCTCGGTCAGGATGCGCTTGGCCGTGTCGTAGCCTTCCTGCACCAGCGCCTTGACCTTGTCGTCGATGATCTTCTGCGTGTCTGCCGAATGGTTCGTGCCGCCGCCGTAGTTGCCAAGGTAGGAGTTCTGCTCGTTGGCGTAATCGACAAACCCGAGTTCCTCGGCATAGCCAAACTGCGTCACCATCGCCCGCGCGATCTTGCTGACCTGCTGGATGTCCGACGATGCGCCGGACGTCACCTGATCCTTGCCGAACACCAGTTCCTCGGCCACGCGTCCACCCATCGCCATCGCGATCTTGGAAGTATACTTCGTGTAGCTCACGCTCAACTGGTCCCGCTCCGGAAGGGACAGCACCAGACCCAGCGCACGGCCGCGCGGGATGATCGTCGCCTTGTGGATCGGGTCGTGCTGCGGCACGTTCAGGCCGACGACGGCATGACCCGCCTCATGGTAGGCGGTCAGCTTCTTCTCGTCCTCGGTCATCACCATGCTGCGACGCTCGGCGCCCATCATGACCTTGTCCTTCGCGGACTCGAAGTCGATCATCGTCACGAACCGCCGTCCCACACGAGCCGCCATCAGCGCGCTTTCGTTAACGAGGTTCGCAAGGTCGGCACCCGAAAATCCGGGCGTGCCACGCGCGATGATGCGCAGGTCCACATCGGGGCCCAGCGGCACCTTGCGGGCGTGAACCGACAGGATCTTTTCGCGGCCCTTGATATCGGGGTTCGGCACCGTGACCTGACGGTCGAAACGACCAGGACGCAGCAGCGCGGGGTCCAGCACGTCGGGCCGGTTGGTGGCCGCAATGATGATGATCCCTTCGTTCGCCTCGAAGCCGTCCATCTCGACCAGAAGCTGGTTCAGCGTCTGTTCGCGTTCGTCGTTACCGCCACCGTAGCCTGCGCCACGCGACCGGCCCACGGCGTCGATCTCGTCGATGAAAACGATGCAGGGCGCGTTCTTCTTCGCCTGCTCGAACATGTCGCGCACGCGGCTTGCACCGACACCCACGAACATCTCGACGAAATCGGAGCCGGAGATCGTGAAGAACGGCACGCCCGCCTCGCCCGCGATGGCGCGGGCCAGCAGCGTCTTGCCGGTGCCCGGAGGTCCGACCAGCAGCGCGCCCTTGGGAATCTTGCCCCCCAGCCGAGAGAACTTCTGCGGATTGCGCAGGAATTCCACGATCTCTTCCAGCTCGTCCTTCGCCTCGTCGATGCCCGCAACCTCGTCAAAGGTCACGCGACCATGCTTCTCGGTCAACAGCTTCGCCTTGGACTTGCCAAAGCCCATTGCCCCGCCTTTGCCGCCGCCCTGCATCCGGTTCATGAAGTAGACCCAGACACCGATCAGCAGCACGAAGGGCAGCAGACCGATCAGGAACGACTGCAGGCCGGACTGTTCCTGGCTTTGCGCCGTGACTGGAATGTCCTGCGCGATCAGAAGGTTTGTGACCTCCGCATCGGCGGGCTTGATCGTGACATAGTCGCGACCGTCCGTCCCGCGATAACGCACCTGCTCACCGTCGAGCGTGACGCTTTGCACGGCGTCGCTTTCCACGGCAGTGACGAATTCGGAATAGCTCTTGGCGTTGCTCATCCCCGCGCCAGAGCCGCCACTGAACAGATTGAACAGCGTCAGAACCAACAGGAACAGGACGACCCAGAAGACGATGTTACGCGCGTTGCCCAATGTAAGGCTCCTTTGACATCGGAAAATGACGAGCGGACTCCTATCCGGCTCGCGTTGTCATGCAAAATAGACATTCTGGCGCGATCTTCAATGCGCAAGCAGCCGTTTGGGAAACTCTCCGCCGGGAGGGCAATGCTCCACGACGTGCGAGGGGCCGAAGTTCAGCGGCCCACACGCGACAAGCCGGTCATTGGCCCAGACGGCGGGCAGGCTCGCCAGGACGGCCCGGGGTGCGCGCGGTCGTGGCAGGTCAGCAGTCTGCGCAAGACCGTCCTCGCCCAGGGCGCGCACCTCCAGACCCTTGATTTCAGGACCGTAAATCGTCCAGCGTCGGTCCCACTTGTCCTTTGCGCCGGCGATGGCGGTCTGCTCCGAGACCCTCGCAGCCTCTCGCGCGATCCAGATCGCATCGCCGCGCGGCACGACGATACCACCGTGCAGCGTGGTCGTGCCGCCCCCCAGCGCCCGGTCCAGCGCATCTTCCAAAGCCGCCAGACGAGGGCGATAGGTCGCAGTGGCAACCATCTGCAAGGCCGCCGACAGGATGCGCAACTGCGTCTCGGGTTCGATATCTGCGAAACCATCCCGGTCAAGGATCACGCAGCCGGGGGCCGTCGGATCGTTGCGCAGAATCGCTGCCGCCGCATCGTGGGCGCGCCGCCCCAGCGCCACGCGGGCGCGCGCCATCTGGCGCGCCGTCTGCGACAGCGTGTCCCGGTCCAGCCCCTCCGACCCGATCAGACGGCGCATGCGGACCCGTGCAAAATCGGTGTCCTCATTGCTCGGATCGTCGACATAGGGAATGTGCAAAGTCTTGAGGTAATGTCGCAGATCGGCCCGTCCGACGTCCAGCAAGGGTCTGACGATGAACCAGTGCGGCAGCAGGACCGCGGGCCATGGCGGTCCGTCGGGCTGTTGGATCGGCTGCGTTGCCTCGACCGGCAACTGCGTCACGTCGCGCATCGCGGCCAGCCCGTCCACGCCGGACCCACGGGCCAGCCGCATCAACAGCGTTTCGGCCTGATCGTCCTGCGTATGGGCCATCAGCACATGGCGACACACCCCGCGCCAGCGCGCGATCAGATCACGCCGCGCTGTGCGGGCGGCGTCCTGCAAATTGCCGGAGCCGTCCCAGCCCTCCCACCGCAGCGTGCTGTGTGGCAGGCCAAGCGCCCGTGCCTCGGTCGCGACCATGACGGCCTCCGCGGCGCTTTCGGCCCGCAATCCGTGATCGACCGTGACGACCCAAAGGCGGACGCCATAGACCCGCGCCCAGTCTGCCGCGAGATGCAGCATCGCCATGCTGTCACCCCCGCCCGACACGGCAAGGGCGATATCCGTGGGAAAATCAGGCCCCAGAAGCTGCCCCATCCGGTCCGCGAACCGCTGGGGCAGACCTGTCCCTAGGGACATGCGAGCGTCAGCCGCGCGTTCGCCGCATCGGCGACATAGGGCGAGTCGGGAAACCGGACGCCAACCTCGTTCAACGTGACGCAGGCGTCCTGCGACTGCCCCACGCCGCCCAGCGCCGTGCCCAGACGGAACAGCGCTTCGGCCGCCATCGGGCCTTCGGGGTTGCCGGAAAACGCCTCCAGATAGGCACGCGCGGCATCCGCCGTTTCGCCCAGCCCGTCCAGCGCGCGGCCCCGCATCAGGGCCGCTTCCTCGATCAGGGACGATCCCGGGTAGGTCGTGCCGAAGGTCGCAAGGATATCCGCGGCGCTGCGAAAGTCACCGGATGCGAGCGCCTCCTGCGCCCGCTGGTAGTCCTGCTGTTCGCCAACGGCGAGTTGGGGGGCATCCGGCGTGGCCGGGGCCGGTGTCGGCACGTTCGCGGCGGAATCGACCCCGCCCAGTGACGGCGTGTCGCCCAGCGCACCGATGTCGCAGCCTTCCTCGATCTCGCACAGACGGAATTCCAGATCGCCGATCCGGTTGGTGCCGTCCGTCGTGATCCGGTTGATGCGGAATTCCAGCTCTTCGGTCTTGCCGGTCAGGCGGGTCAGCTCGCTCTCGATCGCGTTCAGGCGGTCCAGCGGCGTATTGCCTACCGCACCCGTCGTCAGCGCGCCGGTCGTCGACAATTCCGACCGCAGGCCCTGCACGTCGTTGTAAAGCGTGCCAAGCTGCTGACGGATATCCGCCAGCGTGCCCGCGTCCTGTGCTTGGGCCATTGTCGCACCGATCATCAATGCGCCAAGGCCCGCGATGTGTCGTGCGACGCCCCGCATCAGCTTAGCGACCCGACCGAGATGACCGTGACCGCGCGGCGATTCTTGGCGTAGCATTCCTCGTTCGAGCAGACCTCGATCGGGCGTTCCTTGCCGTAGCTGATCGTGCGCAGACGGCTGGACGCGATCCCCTGCGACGTCAGGTATTCCCGCACCGCATTCGCGCGTCGCGCGCCCAGCGCGAGGTTGTATTCGCGCGTGCCCTGCTCGTCCGCGTGGCCTTCGATGATGGCGAGGTAGTCGTTGTTGGTCTGCAACCAGTTGGCCTGACCGTCCAGCGTCGCCTGCCCCTGCGGCGTCAGGCTGCTGCTGTCCACGACGAAAAGCACACGGTCGCCCACGGTCTGCTGGAAATATTCCGCACTGCGCGGATCGGATGCCCCACCCTGGGCCATACCAGCACCCAGAGGCGCGCCACCCGCACCTGCACCGGCTGCATCGGCACCGCCGAAACGGTCGGGCCGGGTGCAGGCCGCGGTGGACAGCGCCAGCAGGACCAGCATCGCCTTCGTCGTCATATTCATGTCAAATCGTCCCTATGAACTGCTCTTGTCGGTATCCTAGCACGCCGCGACGTCCAGGGGAATCATGGCTGCAATGGTCCCCACGAGGGGTCGGATGCACCGCCCTGCAGGGGAACCGCCTTCAGGTTCCGGCCGGAAATGTCGACCGAATACAGCGCCGATGTGCCGCCGGCACCCTGCGTCTCGCGCGTGAACATCAGCACGCGGCCATTGGGCGACCAGGTCGGCCCCTCGTCAAGAAACGAAGTCGTCAGCAGACGTTCTTCGCTTCCATCCGTGCGCATCACGCCGATGTGGAACTGTCCGCCGTTCTGGTTCGTGAAGGCGATCAGGTCGCCGCGCGGCGACCAGACCGGCGTGCCATAGCGCCCCTCGCCGAAAGAGACCCGGCGCGGCTCGCCGCCGCTTGCAGGCATGATGTAAATCTGGCTGCCGCCGGACCGGTCGGACTCAAAGACAATCTGGCTGCCGTCCGGGGAAAAGCTGGGGGCCGTCTCGATGCTGGGCGCATTGGTCAGCCGGGTCGAACCGCCGCTGTTCAGGTCGGACATGTAAAGGTCAGTGTTGCCGCCGTTGGCGATGGAATAGACCACGCGCTGCCCGTCCTGAGAGAACCGCGGGCTGAACGCCATCTCGCCTTCGGCCGTCTCGACCTGCCGGTTGGTGACAGAACCGACGTCCAGCAGGTTGATGCGCGGGAAGCCCGATTCATAGGACGTGTAAAGCACCCGGTCGCCCGAGGGGGAAAAGCGCGGCGCCAGCACGATGGTGCTGCTGTCGGTCAGGAACTGCACGTTCGCGCCGTCGAAATCCATGATCGCCAGACGCTTCTGTCGGTTATCCTTCGGCCCCTCTTCGGCGACATAGACGACGCGGCTGTCGAAATAGCCGCCTTCACCGGTGATTCGGGAATAGGCGGCGTCGGCCACCTTGTGCGCCATCCGGCGCCAGCCGCCGACCGTGCCCGCGAATTGCAGCCCCTCACCCAGCTCTGCGCCGGTAAAGACGTCGTACAGGCGGAACTTCACCGTCAACTGGTCGCCATTAACCGCCACGGCCCCGCCGATCAGTGCCTGCGCGTTGATCGCGCGCCAGTCGGGATAGGCCACGGGCGCACCAAAGGCCCCCATCTGACTGATGTAGGCGCTTTGCGGAATTTCGCGGAACAGCCCGGTGCCGCTCAGGTCCTGCGCGACAAGCTGGCTGATGTCGCTCGCCACCTGCTCTGCACCCGCGGTTTCGGCCTGAAACGTCGGCACGGCAAAAGGCAGCGGCTCGATCACGCCGTCGGTGATCGTCAGGCGCAGTGGCCCGCCCTGTGCCAGCACGGGCGCTGCGGTGCCCAGCGCCAGAAGGGCCGCAATGGCTACGATCATAAACCGGTTCTTCATCACTCTCGTCCTCACTCGCGGGGCTTTGCGCCCCTTTGCCTGTTGATGCCACACTATCAAGTGTGGATGTCGCTTGCTACGGCCGACAGGCGATCTTTCGCCGTCACCGCAACCGCATCCCCGAGGGATCGAACGTGATCTCCACGTTCTGCCATTCACTGTATTTCTCGGCCGGCAGGTCATAGCCGTCGGTGCCCTGACACCGCAGGATCGCACGCCGAGCCGCATCATAGGCGATCTTGACCGACGCATCGTCGCCGCCGCTGGCCGCGACCTGCCGCACGTCGCTGTTCACCTTGCCGTCCTGACCGAGCGAAAACGCAACGGTCATCGTCACCCGCGCGGCCTGACTGCCGGGGTCGACGTTCCAGCACGCGTTCACCGCAACGCGGAATCCCTCGCGCTCCGACCCGGTCATCGGCGGGCCCTGCGGCACGTTCGCCGCATGCGCGGGTTCCGCCGTCGCAGCAGCCGCCGCCTCGAGAGCCGCTTCGACCGCCGATTGATCGACCTCCGGGACCGGGGCCTCAGCCGTTTCCGTCTCGACCTCCTGGGCCGGCGCAGGCGTCGGAATGTTCGGACGGGTCCGGGGTCGCGGAATTTCGGTCAGCCTGCCCTGCGGCGACTCTGCCTCGGTCACGATCTCGGTTGCTGCCTCCTCGGGTGCCGTCCGCTCCTGCGCCTCTTCCACGACGGGCGCATCGGGGGCCGCATCGGGGCTGGCCTGATCCTGCGCCACATCGGCCGGGGCCGCATCCTCTGGCGGAGGTGCAACCGGATCGGGTGTAATCCGCTGCGACGGGCGTGGCACGGGGCGCAGGCTGTCCTCCAGATCAGGGGCGGCCACGACCTCATCGGCCGGCGCGCCGGGAGCCGCGGGGGCATCGCTGATGACCGGGACGGGTTCGGGCGGCTCGGGGGCCGGTGGCGGCGGCAACTCCTGTGCGGGCGGCGGCGTCACGTCCGGCGGCGGCGGCGTCGCCGTCGCTTCGTCCTGCACCGGCACATCGGGGGCCGCTTCGGTTGCGGGCGTCTCGGGCGCTTCGGGCGGTGCATCGGTCGGATCGGGCGTCGTCGCCGCCACGATGGCGGCGTACTCGTCCGAACTCACGACCGACACTTCGCTGACCTCGAAGGGCAGCGGCTCTGCATTGAACCCCCAGCCGGCAATCAGCCAGACCAGCAGCGCCAGATGCCCTGCGGCCGAGACATATGTGCCCGTCGTCCGCTCCATCGTCTAGTTGCCAGCCTCCGGCACGGCACCAAGGCCCGTGCCCCCGATGTCGGTGACAAGGCCGATGTTGCCGAACCCTGCTGCATTCAGCGCCCCCATGACCTCGGCCACACGGTTCCACTGATTCACTCCGTCAGCGCGCAGAAAGATGCGGTCGCTGGTCCGTTCGGCGGCGATCGCCTGCAGCCGCGTCACGAGGTCCGCGTCCGGCGTATCCGTGTTCTGTATCGCAAGGCCGCCATCGCCCTTGATCGTGACCGTCAGCGGTTCTTCCTCGTCACTGGGCAGCGCATTCGCCGCCGTCTTGGGCAATTCCACCGGCACGCCGACGGTCATCAGCGGGGCCGCGACCATGAAGATGATCAGCAGCACCAGCATGACGTCCACGAAGGGCGTGATGTTGATTTCGGCCATCGGCTGCGCCCGCCCGCGCCGCCGCCCCCGCCGGTTGCCTGCCTCGGCCCCCACGGCTCAGGAATCCAGCTGGCGCGACAGGATGGTACTGAACTCGTCGGCAAAGGCTTCCCAGCCCGCGACGATCCGGTCCGCATCCGCGCTCAGCTTGTTGTAGAAGATGACCGCCGGAATCGCCGCCATCAGGCCAAGACCCGTTGCCAGCAGCGCCTCGGCGATGCCGGGGGCCACGACGGCCAGGTTCGTGTTCTGTGCCTGCGCGATCTCGATGAAGGCATTCATGATCCCGAAGACCGTGCCGAACAGACCGACGTAGGGGGCCACCGACCCGGTCGTCGCCAGCACCGACAGACCCTTCTGCAAGGTACCCGCCTCCTTCGCGATGGCGACATCCATGCTGCGGTCGATGCGCGCCTGCGCCCCCGCGATCAGGTCGCCGTCCTGCCGGTGCGACCTGCGCCATTCGGTCATGCCGGCGACAAAGATCACCTCGGCCGACCCATGCGGCGTCCCCGCGATCTGGTCAAACAGCTGGTCCAGCGGCTCCCCGCTCCAGAAAGCGTGGTCGAACTGCGTCGCGGCGGCGCGTGCGCGGCGATACTGAATCGTCTTGTCGATGATGATCGCCCAGCACCAGATGCTTGCGCCGATCAGCGCGAACATGACAAGTTTCACAAGGATGGTCGCGTGGGCGAACATCGACCACATCGTGATGTCGGGGACTGTTTCCATGGTGCCTGCTCTGCCGTTTGGCCGCTTGCGCGGTCTGATTGCCCGTGATTCTAGTCGAATCGCGGCCAAACGCCAATGTCATTCGGCACACGATTGCGCCAGACCGCGCAAAGGGCCTAATGCGCGGTCGGGCGCAGGGCTTTCGGCAGGCGGGTGGGTCGTCCGTCCAGCGTCATGCAGACCGCCGTGACCTCGGCCCGAAACAGCACCTCTGCCCCGCGCCGCACCTCCTGATCGAACACCCACCGCACGGCACTTTGGGCCCGGTGCATCGTATGGACGACAAGCCTGTCGTCCAGCCGGGCGGACCCCAGATAATCCGCAACGACCCGCGTGACGACAAAGACGATGCCGTCCCTGTCGCGCATCTCGCGCTGGTTCATGCCCAGCACCTCGACCAGTTCCGACCGGCCGCGCTCGATGAACTTCAGATAGTTGGCGTAATAGACGATCCCGCCCATGTCGGTGTCTTCGTAATAGACCCTGACCTGCGTCTCATGGCTCATTGCATCTTCCCCACCCGCGCCGCGACCCGCAAGGCATGGCTCGCATCCCGCGCCACCGGCGGCATCACCGGATCATAGACCGCGCGCACGATTCCCGCGACCTCCGGCCGGATCACCGCCGCCCCGCCCAGCAGGGCCAGCGGCGAGGCATTCGTGAACGCAAGGTCCGACCACAAAAGGATCGTCTGCACCGCCTGGCTCAGCGCCAGCGTATCCGCACGCACCGCTTCAAGATGCGCGTCCATGCGCAGGAACACGAAACACGCCTTGATGGCACCCGCCTCGTCGAAGCGGAAGATCCGATACTGGTTGGCCTCCGCCGCCTGCAACCGTGCGACCAGCGGACCCAGGTCGGGCACCAGCCGGTCCAGATGCGGCACCTCGGTCAATTCCGCCCAGTCGCGGCAGAAGAACACCATCAGGTTCGCACCCAGCTCCCAGTCCGTCTCGGCCATCCGGTGACCGGCCAAGGCCACGACTGCCTCGATCGCGCCCTTGAAGACCGCCAGCGTCGCGTCGTCCACGCCAAAGATGACCGGCACGATGGGCCGCCCCCAGCGCGCGCACAGATAGGTGCCATCCGCCCGCGAGAATTTCGCCGCTACCTCATCCGCTCCTACCACCGCCCACATCCTCGCAATGTCCCTCGTCCGGCGCCGCACGCCACGATCCGCATTCATCTGGCCTGTCAAACTCCCCCGCGGGAGGCGTCCGACCTCAGTCAAACAGATCGCCCTCGCGCCGGGGCGCGTCCAGCCCCAGATGCCGCCAGGCGTCGCGCGCCAGCATCCGGCCGCGCGGAGTCCGCTGGATCAAGCCCTTCTGCAACAGATAGGGCTCGATCACGTCCTCCAGCGAATCCCGACTTTCGCTCAGGGCGGCGCTCAAGGTCTCGACCCCCACGGGACCGCCCCCGTAACTCTCGGCGATCAGCCGCAGGTACCGCCGGTCCGCGTTGTCCAGTCCCAGATCATCGACCCCCATCCGGGTCAACGCCCGGTCCGCGATGGCACGGTCCACGGTCCCGTCGCCTTCGACCAGTGCGAAATCCACGACACGCCGCAGCAGCCGCCCGGCGATCCGGGGTGTCCCCCGTGCCCGCCGCGCAATCTCGGCCGCGCCGTCGACGGTGGCGGGCGCACCCATCAGGCGGGCGCCGCGCGTGACGATTTCGTGCAATTCGGCCTCCGAGTAAAACTCCAGCCGCACGGGAATGCCGAAGCGGTCGCGCAATGGCGTCGTCAGCAAGCCCATCCGCGTCGTGGCCCCGACCAGCGTGAAGGGCTGCAATTCGATCCGCACCGTTCGCGCCGCCGGCCCCTCTCCGATGACAAGGTCCAGCGCGAAATCCTCCAGCGCCGGATACAGCACCTCCTCGACTGCCGGGTTCAGGCGGTGAATCTCGTCGATGAACAAGACGTCGTTGGGTTCGAGGTTCGTCAGGATCGCCGCCAGATCGCCCGCCCGCGCCAGCACCGGGCCAGAGGTCATGCGGAACCCGACACCCAGTTCGCGTGCCATGATCTGCGCCAGCGTCGTCTTGCCCAGTCCAGGCGGGCCGTGAAACAGCACGTGATCCATCGCATCCTTGCGCATCTTGGCGCTTTCGATGAACACCCGCAGGTTCGCCCGTGCATCGGCCTGCCCGATGAACGCCTCCAGCGTCTGCGGCCGCAACGCGCGGTCCGCATCCTCCGGCAAGGGCTCTGGCCGCAGGGTGGGGTCGGAATCAGACATCATCATTCACCAGCGAGGAGGGACGGCAGGACCGACGAGCGCACACCTACCCTTTCGGGGCCAGCAATTTCAACGCGGCTCGGATGACCTCGCCGGTTGTGGCACCCGGCGTCATCGCCTCGGCCACCGCACCCGCCGCGTCCGAAGGGGCATAGCCAAGGTTCACCAGCGCCGACAGCGCCTCCCCCTGCGCCGGGTTGGCTTTCTCGGCAGCCTTGCGCGGCGCGCGCGCGGGTGCAAGCGCGGGCGCGTCATCCTCGAGCACAACGTCGTCGTCGGCCACGCTACCGCCCGGCATCGCCATGACGGCGGGGGCCTTGTTCTTCAATTCGATCGCGGCGCGTTGCGCGATCTTCGGGCCGACGCCCTTGGCCTTGGCCAGCGCATGCCAGTCGCCCAATGCTATGGCCTTCGACACCCCCTCCGGTCCCAGCGCACCCAGGATTGCCAGCGACGCCTTCGCCCCGATCCCTTGGACGCCCATCAGCAGGCGGTGCCATTCCTTTTCCACCAACGAGGTGAAGCCGAACAGTTGCAGCACGTCCTCTCGGACCAGAAGGTCGGTATACAGCGCCACCGCTTCCCCGTTCGCCGGCAGACCCGCCATCGTGCGGTCGCTGATGTAGACGAGGTAGCCGACGCCGCGCACGTCGATCAGCACATGATCGGTGGCGCGGTAGTCCAGCCGCCCGGCGATGCGCCCGATCACGACGCGACCCGTGCGGCGGCCTTGGCCAGCGCCTTGTTCAGATGCCCCGCCGATTGCAGGTGATGCGCGTGGCAGATCGCGATCGCCAGCGCGTCCGCCGCGTCCGGCCCCGCCAGCACGACGCCCGGCAATTGCAGACGGACCATGTGGTCGATCTGCGCCTTGGCCGCATGGCCGACACCGACCACCGCCTTCTTGACGGCGTTGGGCGCGTATTCGCCAACCTCGATCCCCGCTTGTGCGACGACCAGGAGTGCAATTCCCCGCGCCTGCCCCAGCTTCAGCGTGCCGACGGCGTCCTTGTTCACAAAGGTCTGCTCCACCGCCGCGCGGTCCGGCGCATGGGCGATCATCACGGCGCTCAGCCCCTGATACAGCGTCAACAGCCGTTCCGCGAGGTTGTCGCCAAGCCCATGCACGATGCCGTTTGCGACATGCGCGATTCGGCTGCCTTGCACATCGACGACGCCCCAGCCCATGTTCCGCAATCCCGGATCGATCCCCAACACCCGCACGGCACCCTCATTCTTTTCTTATGGTTGATCCGGCGTTAGCACAAAACGCGAACACAAACCAAGCATCCTTCGCACGCGGCAACGCAAAGGCCGTAATCGACACCCATTTGCGACACTCCGGCCCGCGACCGCGACGCTTACGGATCGCGCCAGTTGCCTCTTAGGCAGGCATTCTGAAAACACATGGGAGCCCTGCATAAATCGGGGGTGGTGGCAACCGGTGCGGATGGCTAGGTGCCGGTCATCAATTCAATCGCTGCCATTGCAGCAAACCCTCAGGAGCCACTCCCATGGCATCGATCAACGCCCCCCGCACCAACCCTGCCCTGACCGGCGGCTACGGGTCCAGCCTCTTCACGACACTCGTCTCCGGCATGGCCGCATGGAACGACGCGCGCATCACGCGCCGGTCGCTGTCCCAGCTGTCCGCCCGTGAGCTCGACGATATCGGCCTGTGCTATGGCGACATCGACGACGTCGCCGCCGGCGGCCTGCGCCGCTGACACCCGCCTCTAAACGATAAACGCCGCGCCCGGATTGCACTCCGGCGCGGCGTTCTGCTGTCAGGCTTTCGCCCGGTCCTGCGTCGCAGCACCGGGCGCTGTGGTCAAAGAATGGTAATCCCAGCCTTCTTCACGTCCGCCATGAAACCATCGAGGCCCTTGTCGGTCAGCACATGGCTAGCCATCGCATGGATGACGGCAGGCGGTGCGGTGGCGACATCGGCCCCCATCAGGGCGGCGTCCTTCATGTGGTTCGCGTTACGGATCGACGCCGCCAGGATCTGCGTCTTGAAATCGTAGTTGTCATAGATCGTGCGGATGTCGCCGATCAGTTCCATCCCGTCGATGTTCAGATCGTCCAAGCGCCCGATGAAGGGCGAGATGAACGTGGCCCCGGCCTTGGCCGCCAGCAGCGCCTGATTGGCCGAGAAGCAAAGCGTCACGTTGACCATCGTACCTTCGTCGGTCAGCGTCTTGCAGGTCTTCAGACCGGCCCATGTCAGCGGCACCTTGACGGCGATGTTGTCGGCGATCTTGGCCAGCTTGCGCCCTTCGGCCAGCATGTCGTCAGCCTCCAGTGCCACGACCTCGGCCGAGACGGGACCGCTGACCAGTTCACAGATTTCCTTCGTCACCTCGAGGATGTTGCGTCCGGACTTGGCGATAAGCGACGGGTTCGTGGTGACCCCGTCGACCATGCCCAGCGCGTGCAGTTCCTTGATGGCGTCGAGATCCGCGGTGTCCACGAAAAACTTCATCGGCTCGTTCCCCCTTTGGGTTGGCGTTCGGTTGCCCAGCGTTTACCTGAAGGGGGAAACCCTGAAAAGGCCGTTATGGTTCAGTCACATTTCAACGAAGGAGAGTTGGTCGGCGTGCTGACCACGCAACCCCTTGGCCGCGTGCTGGACTACAAGGCACCGGAAGGCGGCGCTTTCGTCGGGGCCTACGTCGAGGTGCCTTTGGGTCCCCGTCGTATTGCGGGAGTCGTCTGGGGACCAGGGGCCGGCGACTACCACTACGCCAAGGTGCGGTCCGTTTTGCGGGTGCTGGACGTGGCCCCGATGCGGGATGAGATGCGGACCTTCCTGTCCCGCGCCGCCGATTACACGCTGACGCCGCGCGACGCGATGCTGCGGCTGGCGACGCGGGTGTCGGGTCTGGGCGATCCGCCGGGCGTACGCCGGGTCTATCGCCTTGGCACGTCGGAACCGGACCGCATGACCGACGCCCGCCGCGCCGTGCTCGAGGTGCTGCGCGACTACGGCGGTCTGTCCTTCACGCTGAAGGAACTAGCCGACATGGCCGGGGTCGGCACGTCCGTCGTCAAGGGCATGGTGAAACTGGGTGCCGTGTCCGAGGAGGACGCGCCGCGCGACACCGCCTATCCTCGGCTTGACCCCGATCATGGCGGCAAGGACCTGACGCCGGATCAGGCGGCAGGGGCGCAGGTGCTGGCGCAGGCCGTGGCCTCTGGCCAATACGGTGCAACGCTGCTGAAAGGCGTCACCGGGTCCGGCAAGACCGAGGTCTATCTAGAAGCCGTCGCCGCCTGCCTGCGGGCCGGGCGGCAGGCGCTCGTTCTGCTGCCAGAGATCGCGCTGACCGGCGAATTCCTCGACCGGGTCGAGGCGCGGTTCGGCCAGCGTCCGGCGGAATGGCATTCCGGCGTGACCCAGACCGAACGTCGCCGGTGCTGGCGGATGGTCGGGCAAGGCGACGCGGACCTTGTGGTCGGCGCACGGTCGGCGCTGTTCCTTCCTTACCGCGACCTTGGCCTGATCGTCGTGGATGAGGAGCACGACACCTCTTACAAGCAGGAGGATGGCGTGCTGTATAACGCACGCGACATGGCGGTGCTGCGGGCGGCGGGCAACGGGGCGCAGGTCGTGCTGGCCAGTGCGACGCCAAGCCTGGAGAGCTGGGCGAATGTGGAGTCGGGCAAGTATCGGCGGCTGGAACTGACCAGCCGCTTCGGTGTCGCCGTCATGCCCAAAATGTCGGCCATCGACATGCGGTCAGAGGACCTGCCGGGCGGTCGCTGGGTGTCGCCCACCCTGCGCCGCGCGATGCAGGACCGGCTGGAGAAGGGCGAGCAATCGCTCGTGTTCCTCAACCGCCGCGGCTATGCGCCGATCACGCTGTGCCGGGCCTGCGGCCACCAGATCGGCTGCGACGACTGCGATGCGCGGATGGTCGAACACCGGTTCCTGAAGCGGCTGATGTGCCACCAGTGCGGGGCCACGAAACCGATGCCGACGGTCTGCCCGCATTGCGCGGCAGAGGACCGGCTGAGTGCTGTCGGTCCCGGCGTGGAACGCATGGGCGAAGAGGTGCAGGCCTTGTTTCCCGATGCGCGGGTCGCGGTGCTGTCGAGCGATCTTTACGGGTCCGCCCGCGCGATGAAGGCACATATCGCCGACATCGCGGCGGGCGGCACGGACATCATCATCGGCACGCAGTTGGTGGCGAAGGGGCACAACTTTCCCAAGTTGACGCTGGTCGGCGTGATCGACGCGGACCTTGGTCTGCAAGGCAGCGATCTGCGCGCTGCGGAACGGACGTTCCAGTTGATGCGGCAAGTCGCGGGGCGGGCGGGGCGCGCCGACATTCCGGGCGAGGCGCTGTTGCAGACCTATCAGCCGGACCATGCGGTCATCCGGTCCATCGTCGCCGGCGACGAAGAGGCGTTCTGGGCCGCCGAGGCGGCAGAACGAAAGGCGGCCGGCGTGCCGCCCTATGGGCGCATGGCGGGCATCGTGCTGTCATCGACCAACGTGCAGGAAGTCTTCGACCTTGGCACCGCGATGGCGCGGCAGGATGGGCCGCTGCGGCGGATCGGGGCGCAGGTCTTTGGCCCGGCCCCGGCGCCGATCGCGCGCATCCGGGGGCGGCACCGGGTCAGGCTGCTGGTGAAGGCCGAAAAGTCGGCCCCCTTGCAACAGGCCCTTGCGGAATGGGCGGGACAATTCAAACTGAGCAAGGATCTGCGGATGGCAATCGACATCGATCCACAGAGTTTTTACTAGGCCCGCATTACATATCAAATAGCGAATGTTTCGCATGCGATACATATTATGTAATCTTTGACAGTTGCTTAAGGGGACCGCGCGGATGAAAGCCATCGTGATCGGAGCCGGTCCCGCCGGACTTGCGGTCGCCGCCTGTCTGGCAGAGGCAGGTGTCACGGTCGAGATGCTGGAGAGATCGGCCCGGGTCGGCAGCCGCTGGCGGCTGCATTACGACCGGCTGCGGTTGCATACGGTGCGGGGCCGGTCTGGCCTGCCGATGCTGCCGATGCCGCGCGGCACCGGGCGCTATCCCCGGCGCGACGAAGTCGTGCGCTATCTGGAAGACTACGCTGCGCATTTCGACCTGCACCCCCGGTTTGGCTGCGCCGTGACGAAGGTGACCCGAGATGGCAACCGATGGCGTGTCCTGCACGATCAGGGCGAGACCACAGCGGATTCCGTCATCTTTGCGACCGGCATGGCCGACTTGCCGAACCTGCCGCACTGGACGCAGGATTTCACGGGCGAGGTGCTGCATTCCAGCGCCTATCGCAACCCCGATCGGTTTCGCGGCCGCAGGGTGCTGGTCGTAGGCTTTGGCAACTCCGGTGGGGATATCGCCCTCGATCTGGCGGAACTGCGGGTGGATGTCGCGATGTCGGTGCGGGGGCCGGTGAACATCCTGCCACGCGAATTGCTGGGCATGCCGATCACGTCCTTCGGCCTGCTGTCCCGCCTGCTGGGGCCGGGGCTGGCGGACCGCCTGACCGCGCCGATCCTGCGCCTTGCGGTGGGTCGGCCTGCCGATTACGCTCTTGTCGCCGCAGCCAAGGGACCGGCGCGGCAGGTGTCAGAGGACGGGCGCATCCCGCTGATCGACATGGGAACATTGGGGGCGATCCGCGCCGGACTGATCGCCGTCCGTCCCGGTGTGAGCGGCGTCACCGGACAGCACATCACCTTCACCGACGGGACCGAGGCGGATTTTGACGCGGTCGTTGCGGCGACCGGCTACCGGACGGACCTGCGTGCGATGCTGGGCGATCATCCGGCGCTGGACGCAGAGGGACATCCCCGCATGAGTGGTGCCGGTCCGGACGGTCTGCACTTCATTTCCTATCACGCCGCCGCCGACGGGCAGTTGCGGCGCATCGGGATCGAGGCGCGCGAGATCGCGAAGGCCATCGCCGGGTGACTTCAGGTTTCCATCGTCTCGTCGATGCGAGGCAGGAACCAGGCGGCGAGGCCCGCAAGCGGCAGCAGGGCGCAAAAGCGATAGACCGCCTCGACCCCGTAGCTGTCGGCCATGACACCCAGCAGCGCCGCGGCGATTCCGCCAAGGCCGAAGTTCAATCCATAGAACAGGCCGCCGATCAGGCCAATCCGGTCCGGCAGCAGGTCCATCGCGTAGATCAGGATGGACGCAAAGGCGCTGGCCATGACGATCTGGATCAGCACCGTCAGCACGCCGGTCCAGAACAGGTCCGCGAAAGGCAGCAGCAACGTCAACGGCAGCGGTCCGAGGATCGATATCCAGATGATCCGGTAGCGCCCGATCCGGTCGCCCAACATGCCCCCGACCAGCACCCCGACGGCGGCCGAGGCGAGAAAGACGAAAAGCATGAGCTGCGAGGCAGGGATCGAGAGGCCGAACTTCTCGATCAGGTAGAAGGTGTAGAAGGACCGGAAACTTTCACCGTAGGTGTTCTTGGTGAACATCAGGAACGTCAGGACGAAAAGGCCGACCGCGATGGTCCGGGGCGCATGGGCGGGCGTGGCGTGCGTCATCTTGCGTCTGGCCCGGCGTGCGGCGAATTCGGCGCTGATCGTCCGCTGCTTGCTGCCGATCCAGGTCAGCAACATCATCGCCATCAGGGCGGCGACGGCGAACCACGCAAGGCTGGGCTGGCCCCAGGGCACGATGATCAGGGCGGCGAACACCGGACCCAGCGACCCGCCCGCCTGCCCGCCGACCTGAAAGATGCCCTGCGCCAGACCCTGGCGGGTGCCCGCGGCATAGCGGGCCATGCGCGTCGCCTCGGGGTGGAAGATGCTGGACCCGATGCCGATCAGTGCGACAGAGGCGAGGATCATCGCGTAAGAGCCGGAAAAGGCGAGGCAGACGAGGCCGGACAATGTGAACATCATGCCTGCGAGGGGCGAATAGGGGGCTGGACGCTTGTCTGTGATCAGGCCGACGACCGGTTGCAGCAGGGCACCCGCGATCTGGAACGTCAGGGTAATCAACCCAATCTGCACGAAATCAAGGTCGTAGGCGTCCTTGAGGATCGGATAAGAGGCCGGGATCAGCGACTGCATCAGGTCGTTCAGCAGGTGGCTGATCCCGAGGACCACGAGGACGGACAGATGCGTGCCGGTGCGGGAATGGGTGGTCAGCGGAATGTCGGTCATGAGGGTGCCTTTGGTTGCGGCCAATAGCGCACAGGGTCGTGACGCCCGCAAGGGGCGCAGGGTGTGGAAATGCCGTGGGGTCAAGCCTATATATCGCCGGCACCCCCTTTCAGGAGTTTCCCCGCATGTTCTTCATGTCCCGCGCCAAATCCGAGATGGTCAGCCCCGACTCCGCCCTGCCCGGCCGCGACCAGCCGATCCCGACCGACAAGATGCACTTCGTCCTCGACACGCCGATCCAGGACGTGCCGCAAGGGCAAGAAGTGGCGATCTTCGGCATGGGGTGCTTTTGGGGCGTGGAACGGATGTTCTGGAAGCTGGACGGCGTGACCACGACCGCCGTTGGCTATGCCGGTGGCTACACGCCGAACCCCACGTATGAAGAGGTCTGCTCTGGCAAGACCGGTCACAACGAGGTTGTGCGCGTCGTCTATGATCCGGCAAAGACCAGTTTCGACGACCTGTTGCAGGTGTTCTGGGAAGGCCATGACCCGACGCAGGGCATGCGGCAGGGGAACGACGCGGGAACGCAGTATAGGTCAGGCATCTATGTGACGTCGGACGACCAGCGGGCCGCGGCGGAGCGCAGTCGCGAGATGTTCCAGCCGCGCCTGACCTCCGCAGGCTACGGCGCGATCACGACGGAAATCGTGGATGCGCCAGAGTTCTACTTTGCCGAAGGCTATCACCAGCAATACCTCGCGAAGAATCCGCGCGGCTATTGCGGGATCGGCGGCACCGGCGTGACCTGCCCGATCGGCACCGCCGCCTGAGTTTGGAAGGCCCCGGTGCAACCCGCCGGGGCCTTTGCGCGTTTGACCGTCCTTCGGATTGCGCCTAATGGCGCAGCAAGGGGGACCACGCCATGACGACATTCACCGCATTGACCACCACGATGGGCCGCAGCGTGGCCGAAGGGCTCGCCCTGGCGCTGGAAGACCTGACGCCGGAGCCCACCGGCATCGGCGTGTTCGAGGTCGAGGACGGATCGGGCCTGTTCGAGGTCGCGGCCTATTTCACCGACCCCCCTGACCGCGCGGGCCTTGCCGTTCTGGCTTTCTTGCACGGCGTGAAGGATTTCAACGTCTCCGACGTGCCGGACGAGGATTGGGTGGCCAAGGTGCGTCGCGACCTGCCGCCCGTCGTGGCCGGGCGCTTTTTCGTCTACGGCGCGCACGACGCCGACAAGGTGCCGTCAGGCACGGTGCCGCTGCTGATTGAGGCGGCGATGGCCTTTGGCACCGGTCACCACGGCACCACGCTGGGCTGCCTCAAAGCCTTCGACCGGATGGTCGAGGGCGGATTCGTGCCCCAGAATTGCCTTGATGTCGGGTGTGGCACTGCCGTGCTGGCGATGGCGGCCGCGCATGTGTCGCCAAACGTCGTGCTGGCATCCGACATCGACCCCACGGCTGTCGAGGTGGCCGAGGCGAACGTCGTCGCCAACGGGCTGACGGGTCGCGTGCGCTGTATCAAGGCCGCCGGTTTCGATGCGGCAGAACTGGCGTCAACCGCGCCCTTCGACCTTGTCTTCGCCAATATCCTGAAAGGTCCGCTGATCGCGATGGCGGGTGACATGGCGCAGGCCACGGCACCCGGCGGCACCGCGATTCTGTCGGGCATCCTGAATGAGCAGGCCGATTCGGTGGTGGAGGTCTATGCACGGGCCGGGTTCAATGAAGTGCACCGCGACAGCATTGTTGACTGGACGACGCTGACATTAACCAGGCAAGGCTGAATGCGGCGTCGAAATATGGCCTGCCTTGGAATTGCCACAATTCGGCAAGAAGAACACGGTGCAAGAGGTGGGGGCCTCTGGAGACCACCATGACCCGTGTACAGGATCCGTTACACCAGCGCATCCGTCAGATCCAGCGCAAGCACAGCAAGTTGTCGCAGGGTTATGTCCTGAAGGTCGACAGGAACAACCTGATCGTGCCGCATCCACATCACAAGACGCTGGCCTTTCCGTGGAAGGCGCTGTGCGTCGCCGCCTTCGTGGCGCTGGGGTTCAAGGCCTACCTTATGATGTCGCTCGACCCGCAAAGCTATGCCAGTAAACTGTCGGCGTTGCAGAATGGCCGGGTGTTCGAACAGGCCGGAGCGTGGATCATGCAGCCGGACCCCGCGTCAGAGGCGATGGCGCAGATGATGCGGAAGCTGCGCGGCTGACGGGCTGCATACCAGCTGCCTGCAGGCACCCTTGCGCGACTTAATCGCCGCACATCGCAGGTCCTGCGTCGAATAAGGGCTGACGCGCCGGACCCACCTGCTATGATCGCCAAAACAAGAGCAAAAGCAGGCGACATGACCACCAAACTCCTCATGGACACCCTTGTACGCGACAGGATCATCGCGGACCCCGACCTTCTGCTGGAGGATCAGGACATCATGCGCGCCCTTGTTGCGGCAAACGAAAAGTCGATGGGCGGCAACATCGTCGACCTGCGCGGCATCGCGATGGAACGGCTCGAGTCGCGGCTGGACCGCCTGGAAGACACCCACCGTTCGGTCATCGCTGCGGCCTACGAAAACCTCGCCGGGACCAACCAGGTGCATCGCGCGGTGTTGCGCCTGATGGACGCCACCCGGTTCGAGACGTTCCTGCGCGATCTGGCGGGCGATGTCGCCGACACCCTGCGCGTCGACGTCATGCGGCTTGTGCTGGAAAGCGAAAGCGACGGCAGCGACCCCGCGATCCGCCAGCTGGGAGAGGTCCTGTCCGTGGGCAAGCCCGGCTTCTGCGACAGCTACATCAGCCGTGACCGCGACATCCCCGTGCGCGCCGTGACCCTGCGGCAGGTGCAGACCCATGGCGAGGAGGTTTACGGGGACAAGGCCGACTATGTCCGCTCCGAAGCCTGCCTGAAGCTTGATCTCGGGACTGGCCGCCTGCCCGGCATGCTCGTGATGGGGTCCGAGGACCCGCATTTGTTTACCCCGCAGCAAGGCACCGACCTGCTGACCTTCTTTGCCGGCGTGTTCGAGCGGTCGATGCGCCGGTGGCTGTCGGCCGGCACGTGATCGCGCCGCAGCTGTCCCATTCGCTGACGGGCTGGCTGGATCACTGCGCGGCGTTGAATGACGCCGCCGACCACACGATTGCCGCCTACCGCGCCGATGTGCAGGGCTTTCTGGCCTTCATGCAGCAGCATCACGGTGACGCGGTGGGGCTTGGCCCGATTGCGCGCATCAGCACCGGCGACATGCGCGCCTGGATGGCGCATGAACGCGGGCGCGGTGTCGGCGCGCGGTCGCTGGCCCGCAGCCTGTCGGCGGTCAAGTCCTTCTACCGCTGGCTGTCCGATCGCGAAGGGTTCGAGCCGACGGCCGTGCTGACGATCCGCAGTCCGAAGTTCACGAAGAAGCTGCCCCGTCCGCTGGAGGAAACCGCCGCCCGCGCGATGATCGACCGGGTGGAAATTCAGGCGACCGAGCCTTGGGTCGCCGCCCGCGATACTGCCGTCGTGACGGTGCTTTATGGCTGCGGGTTGCGCATATCAGAGGCATTGGGTCTGACGACCCGGCACTTCCCCCTGCCCGATATCCTGCGGATCACCGGCAAGGGCGGCAAGATGCGCCTCGTTCCCGTCCTGCCTGCCGCGCGCGACGCGGCCGCCGCCTATGTCGCCTCATGTCCGCACGACCTGACCGACGGTGGCCCACTGTTTCGCGGCGTGCGCGGTGCCGCACTTAATCCGCGCGCGATCCAGCGCGTGATGGAAGTGTCGCGCCTGCAGCTGGGCTTGCCTGCCACGGCTACGCCCCATGCCATGCGCCACAGCTTTGCCACGCATCTGCTGACCGCCGGCGGCGATCTGCGCTGCATTCAGGAATTGCTGGGTCACGCCAGCCTGTCTACGACGCAGGCCTATACCTCTGTCGATGCCGCCCGCCTGATGGAGGTCTACGACGCCGCCCACCCAAGGGCGTAGGAGGCCCGTCCCGCAAGGCCTTCATTCATCTGGCCAGAAAAACTCCCGCCGGAGGCTGCGACGTCCCTCCCCGCGCCATGCTCGGCAGCCCTTAAAACTGCGCCCGGCGCGGGCTCCGCCCTTCACATTTCGTGCAACCTTCCGCTAACCTGCACCGAACATCAGCCGAAAGCACCTCGATGACCATTGCCCAGAAAGCCCTCGCCGTTCACCTGCTGACCGCCACGGGGGCCGTCTTTGCGATGCTGGCCATGCTGGCGGCGGTCGATCATGACTGGGCGCTGATGTTCCTGTGGCTTATCGTGGCCTTCTTCGTGGACGGCCTCGACGGACCGTTGGCCCGCCGCTACGATGTGGAAACCAATGCCGCGAATTTCGACGGCGTGCTGCTCGACCTCATCATCGACTATCTCACCTATGTCTTCATCCCGGCCTACGCGCTGTACGGTTCGGGCCTGATGGACGGCTGGTCGGGGTGGGTCGCGATCATCATCATCACCTACGCCTCTGCCATGTATTTCGCGGACGCGCGGATGAAGACGACGGACTATTCCTTCTCGGGCTTTCCCGGTTGCTGGAACATGCTGGTGCTTGTGCTGTTCGCGCTCAAGCCCGACTGGTGGATCTGTCTCGCCCTCGTCACGGCGCTGGCGATCACGATGTTCGTGCCGGTGAAGTTCGTCCACCCGGTCCGCACGAAACGGTGGCAATTCATCACCTTGCCGATGGCGCTGGCCTGGGTGGTCTTTGCGGGCTGGGCCGCCTGGGTGGACTTCGATCCCGGGTCGTGGGCGCACTACGGGTTGATCGTGTCATCGGTTTACCTGACGCTGGCGGGGGCGGCGCAGCAGATCGTCTACGGGCGCGACGGCTAGATCCGGGTCAACACGACGCCCGCGACGATCAGCATGGCGGCAATGATCTTCTGACGGCCCATGATTTCATCGAAGAACCGCCAACCGATCAGCACGGCAAACAGGATCGAGGTTTCGCGCAGCGCCGCGACCAGCGCGATTGGAGCCTGCGTCATGGCCCAGACGACGATGACATAGGCGATGAATGAACAGGCTCCGGCTACCAGCCCGACACCCCAGACGCGGGCGGTGCGCGGCACGACCCGGCGCCCCCGCAGCGCAAGGATCACCGGCACGTAGAACACCGCCGCCGCGATCAGCAGCCAGCCGGTGTAGCCCACGGGATCGCCGCCGATCCGCGCCCCGATGCCGTCGGTCAAGGTATAGGCCGCCGTGGCGCAGGCCGATCCGGCGGCGAAGGGCAGCATCCGACGGCTTTCCCCGCTGGTGAACACGCCCCGCGCCATGACCGCCAGACCCGCCCCCAGCAGCAGAACCCCCGCGACCTCGGTCCCCGTGACAGGGTCGAGCGCGAAGGCGAGGCTGACGGCCAGCACGATCATCGGTGCTCCGCCCCGCGCCAGCGGATAGACGCGGGACAGATCGCCTTGTTCGTAGGCATAGGCCAGGAACAGCTGGTAAGCCGTGTGGATCATGCCGGAGGCGACGATCCAGACCCAGACCTCTGACGCGGGCCAAGGGCGCGTGACGACGACACATAGACCGGTCAGCGCGTTGCCGAGTGTCAGGACCAGCATCGCGGTCTGCTTGTCCGTGCCGCGCCGGATCAGCGCGTTCCAGACCGCGTGCAGCACCGCCGCTGCCAGCACGGCGCAAAAGACGGTCAGCGTCAAATCAGCACCCCTGCGGCGCGTTCCAGCCGCAACAGGGCGACCTTATCCTCGACCCCGTGGGGGCCGGAAAACCCGCCAAGCGAGGCGGCCCCCAACACGCGGTGACAGGGGATCAGGATCGGAATGGGATTGGCCCCGCAGGCCTGCCCGATAGCCTGCGCGCTGACCTGCAGACGGGTGGCAAGGTCGCCATAGGTGCGGGTCTCGCCGTGAGGGATATCGGTCAAGGCGGCAAGAAAGGCACGCTGGAACGCTGTGCCGCTTATCGCCAGCGGCACGGTGAACGCTGTCAGATCACCAGCGAAATAAGCGAGGAGTTCCTGTCGCAGATGGTCGGCGAGCGGGCCGTCCGTCAATGTCCCAGCCCCCCACCGCAGCCGTGCGATCCGCCCATCTGCGGCGTCCGCCCCCAGCGGGCCAAGCGGGCTGTCGCACAGCACCGTCACGGCGTGCCTGCGTCCGGCGTGCGCAAGGCCGGGTTGCGGACGGACATCATCGTCGCGGTCAGTGTGGCGATCAGTGTCTCGCGATCTGCGTCCAAGGCAAAGGCCTTTGCCTCCACGAAGGTCAGGGTGCGACCGGACTTGATGACCTCGCCCACCATGCGGAACGACTGACCGCGCGCGGGGGCAAGAAAGCTGGCCTTGAATTCGGCGGTCAGCACCTCGGCCTCTGCGTCCATCAGGGTGAAGGCGGCGAAACCTGCGGCCGAATCCATCACCGTCGTGATGACGCCCGCATGCAGAAAACCGTGATGCTGGGTCAGGTCGGCGCGGAACGGCAGGGTCAGTGTCACGTGACCGGGGGCGATGTCGGCCACGGTCACACCAAGGGTCGCCATGACGCCCTGCCGGTCGAAATCCGCCTGCATCCGGGTCAGGGCATCGGGATTACGCAGGTCTGCCATCGGGTCCACTCACCTTGATAAGTTGCACGCGCCGGCGCCTAGACCGACCGAAACGGGGCACAGCCGCCAGCAGGATCGGTCGCCGCTGCGACCGCATGCCGATCAGACTGGTGTCCCTTCCTCCTCGGGCGGGAAAAGCGGGCGCGTCGGCATCGGGAATCCGGCCTCTCGCGCGAGGTTGTCGGACTCCCCTTCGATCGCGACTTCCAGCCGGTGCAGGAACGGCCGCAAAGGCTCGTGCGGCGGGATCGGATCGAGGAAGGCAAAAACTGCCGTGCCCGGCTTGCGATAGACACCGCGCTTGGGCCAGAAGACGCCGACATTCGTGGCAACCGGCACGACCGGCTGGCCCAGATCCGCATAGAGTGCTGCGGTCCCCTTCTTGTAGGGCATCAGCGCGCCGGGTGCGACGCGGGTGCCTTGCGGATAGATGCAGAGCTGACCGGCCTCGGCGTCACCGGCCTTGACGCGGGCCAGCATGTCCTTGATCGCACGCCCCTTCTTGCCGCGATCCACCGGGATGCAGCCGGCACGCCACGCGAACCAGCCCAGCACCGGCGCGTAAAGCAGCAGACGCTTCATGATGAAGCGCGGACGCGGTAGAAGCTGGTAGATGAACATCACGTCCATGAAGGACTGGTGCTTGGCCGCGATCATGCAGGGGTAGGTCGGCGGCGTGCCGCGCACCTCGAACCGCAGACCGATCATCCAGCGGGCCAGCCAGATGACCGCGCGGGCATACATCTTGCAGGTGTTCATCGCGCCGTCCCGCACGACCAGCGCGTAGGGCAGAAAGACGATGCCGACGATCGCCATCAGGACGTAGATCGTCAGGCTGAACAGCAGCGACCGGGTCCATTGCACAGCGTAGGTCATGCCTGTTCCCTCAACGTGCGCAGGGCCGCAGCCCGGGTGGCCAGAAAGGCGGTGACGCCCGCCAGCGGCGGGATCAGCAGGGGCAGAAGCCAGCCGAGACCCTGAAACCCGAGGCCGGTCAGAAACCCGCCGGCGTCGCCGCCGTCCGGCAGCGCGGTCACGGCCAGAACGCCCAGCGCCGTGCCGATCAGCGCGCCCAGTGCCGCGCGCAGGGTGAAACGGCGCACGAAGGCCCGCGCGATGTAGGTATCGCGGGCCCCGACAAGGCGCATGACCCGGATGACCTGCGCGTTGGCCGCCAGTGCGGACTGCGCCGCCAGCGTGATCATCGCGGCCGTGGTGCCGCCGATCAGGATCAGGGCGACCCACCCAAGCGAGCGCAGCCGGTTGGCCGCCGTCACCAGCGGGTCCCGCCAGCGGGTGTGGTCGTCCAGCACGGCACCCGGCACCTCGGCCTGAAGGCGGGCGCGCAGACCGGTGGCGTCGTAGCCATCGGCGGTCTCGACGATCTCGATCAGTTGCGGGATCGGTAGGGTATCCAGCGGCAGGTCGGGACCAAACCACGGCTCCAGCAGGGCGCGTTCCTCGTCGTCGGTCAACTGGCGGGCCGAGGCGACTCCCGGGGTCTGTTCCAGCACGGTCAACGCGGCGCGGACCTGCGCCGCGGCCTGATCCACGGGGGCAGAGATGCGCAGGGTCGCGGTGCGGGCCAGTTCCGCGGACCAGCGGTCGGCCAGACGCCCGGTCGCCAGCGACAGGGCTATCGCGAAGACGGCAAGGAACGCCATTGCTGCGGCGGCAAAGACGGTCAGCCGCGCGGTAAAGCCTGTCGGCGGCACGGCCCTGTCGGCCTGCGGATCGCCCACCAGCAGCGCCAAAATGCGGTTCAGCCCTTCGGTCACGCGCGCGATCACAGTGCCACCCCGGTCAGCAGTCGCCCGCCCTTCAGGCGCAGCACATTGGCGCTGACCTGACTTTTCGCCGCGCGGATCAGGTTCAGGTCGTGGCTTGCGATCAGGACGGTCTTGCCCATGCGGTTCAGTTCGACCAGCAGGGTCAGCAGACGCTGCGACATCTCCCAGTCGACATTGCCCGTCGGCTCGTCCGCGATGATGACATCGGGAGAGGTGATGACGGCCCGCGCCAGTGCCGCGCGCTGCCGTTCGCCGCCCGACAATTCCGGCGGCCGTTGCTCCGCCTGTTGGGCCAGCCCCACCCAGGCCAGAAGTTCGTCAAGGTTGCCCTCGGCCTCTTCCGCCCGGTTCGCGACCTGAAGCGGCAGGGCGATGTTTTCGGCGACCGACAGATGATCGAGGAATTGGCAGTCCTGATGGACGACGCCGATCCGCCGCCGCGCAAAGGCGATATCGTCGCGGCCCATCGTTGCCGCGTCGGGACCGAACAGCGACACGCTTCCCGACGTCGCGCGCAGGTCGCCGTAGCAAAGCTTCAGCAGCGTGGTCTTGCCGGCCCCGGACGGCCCGGTCAGAAACTGGAACGACCCCGGTGCAAGGACCAGCGACAGCCCGGAAAAGAGCTCTGCTCCTCCATAGCTGTAGGCGACGTCGCGCAGCTCGATCAAGACGGTCTCCTTACCTGTTCGCAACGTTTTGCCCAAATCTGCAACAGGTTACAATGCAATCACGCCAGTGACTGTCGCAAAACCTTGGCGCGGCGGAGACCGGTTGCTAGGAATGTGTGAATGCACTGGGCCAGAATGGCCCTCTTCGGCGTCTAAAAGGACTGTGGCGATGCGGCTGATCTGCCCGAATTGCGGCGCTCAATACGAGGTCGGCGCGGATGTGATCCCGGACGTCGGGCGCGATGTGCAATGTTCCAACTGCGGTCACACCTGGTTCGAGCATCCGGATGCCCCCTCTGCCGCCGCCGAAGAGCTTGGATTTGTCGACAAGCCGCCTGCCCTGTCGCGGGCGACAAGGACGCCGCCTGCCATGACGCCGCCTGCCGCGATGCCCGACACCGAAGCCCGCGAACCCGAGGGTGCGATCACTGATGCCGGTGGGTCCCAAGCCGGGACGCCGTCCAATCCCGTGCCGCCCGCAAGCCAGCCCGCGCCCGTGCGCACGCAACTCGACCCCTCCATTGCCGACATCCTGCGCGAAGAAGCCGCGCGCGAAGAAGCGGCCCGCAAGCGGGATGCGACCGGCGGTCTGGAACAGCAGGGCGATCTGGGCCTGACAGAGCCTCCGCCTCCGCCTGCCAGCAAGGTCGATCCGGTCCGCGAAGGGCGCAGCCGCGTGGACCGCTTGCAGGGCCGCGCCGGGGCCGCGACGGCAACAGCGGCGACGACCGGCAGCCGCAAGGAACTGTTCCCGAATATCGATGAAATCAATTCGACACTGCGGTCGAGTGCCGAACGCGACAACCTGCCTTTGCTGCCCGCCGAACAAGCCGAGCAGTCACGGCGCAGCGGCTGGCGCGGGTTCCTTGTGACGCTTGCGCTGATCGTCTTGCTGGCGGTCGTCTACGGGAACGCGGATGCCATCGCCGAGGCCGCGCCAGCCCTGGCTGATCCGCTGGCAAGCTACGTTGCGGCGGTGGACTCAGGGCGCCTCTGGCTGGATGCGAAGGTGCAGTCGATGCTGGGCGAACAGTCGTCCGGCTAAACGCGACGATCCCTGACGGCACGGTCCGCGCAACGGTCCGAATATGCTGCGCAGATCCCCGTCAGAAGCGGTCAAGAAGCCGGTCGAGGTAGTCGCGTTCGACCTGCGGCCTGTCCTGTTCGGCCGACCGGCGACGCAATTCGCCCAGAAGTTCCTCGGCCCGGCGATAGACGTCCTCGCCCTGCAACATGTTCTCGTCCGTGCCGTATTGCCCGGTGCTGCCCAACTGGCGACCCAGCGGATCGCGCCGGCTGGGCTGGACCTGTCCGGTCTGCTCGCCTTCCGCATTGCCCTGACCGGGTTCCTGCTGTTCGTTCTGCGCCAAGGCTTCGCCGATGGCGCGCATGCCGTTGCGCAGGGCGTCCATCGCTTCGGCCTGCCGGTCGATCGCCTGCGCCATGTCGCCTTCGCGCAGCGCCTGTTCGGCCCCGTCCATCGCACCTTCGGCGCGATCCAGCGACTGGCGCGCCTGATCGCCCGCATCACCCGGCAGACCCGGCAGCGCCCCGCGCTGGCGGCTCAATTCGTCGCGCAGCGACTGCTGGCGCTGGGCCAGCGACTGCCCGTCGCCCGCGCCGTCACCCTGCGCCTGCCCCTGACCGCCCTGCCCGTCTTGTCCGGGCTGTTGGCCTTGGCCGGGTTGCTGACCGGGCTGTTGGCCTTGGCCCGGTTGCTGACCCTGGCCTTGCCCCTGTTGCTGACCCTGACCCTGCTGGCCCTGACCTTGGCCCTGCTGCTGACCTTGTCCCTGCTGCCCTTGTTGGCCTTGCTGACCCTGCTGGCCCTGCTGGCCTTGTTGGCCGTGCTGCCCTTGCTGGCCCTCCTGCATGTCTCGGAAGGCATCGTCGGCCAGGTCCTGCTGTTCGCGCAGGGTTTCGGCCAGGTCCTGCATCGACTGCTGTCCGGGTGTCTGCGGACCGCTGCCGCTGCCGTCGCCCTGGGTAATACGCATGTTTTCCAGTAGGGCGTTCAGCTGTTCCATCAGCTGCTGCGCCTCGGCCATGCGGCCTTCCTGCATCAGTTCCTCGATGCGGTCCATCAGGGCCTGCAACTCGTCCTGGCTCATCTCCATCGTGTTCTCGGCGGTCTGCGGCTGATCCGTGCCGTCGCCGGGTTCCATCTGGTCGGCCAGCATCTGCATGTAATCCTGCGTCGCATCGCGCAGTTCCTGCATCAGTTCCGCGATTTCCGCGTCGGAGGCCCCGTTGCGCATCGCCTCGGCCAGCCTCTCCTGCGCCCGCTCCAGCCGCGCGCGCGCGTCGGCCAGCGTGCCGTCCTCCAGCTGCACCGCAAGGTCCCAGAGGGCCTGCACGACCTCCGCCTCGTTCTCGTCGCTCATGCCGAAGCGGTCGAACTGGTCGAGACGACGAATGATCGTGCGCAGCCGCAGATAGGTAGTCTGGTTGGTGAACAGCGTGTCCGGTTCATAGGACACCGCCCGCAGGACCTGCACGATGCGGCGCGCGTTGTCGCGGCTCCACATCAGGTCCCGGCGCTGTTCGATGACCGCCTTGGCCACGGGCTGAAAGAAGCGGCGACCGGGCAGCACCAACGGTTCCGTCAGGCTGGTCGTGGTCTGACCGGCGGCGTCGGTGACGCTGAGCGTGATCGTGACCGGCAGGTTCGCAAGTTCATGCTGCGACAGGTTGTCGATCAGCACCTCGTCGAAATCCGCGCGATCCCCGCCAAAGGGCATCGGCAGGTCCAGCACGATCGGCTCTTTCGGATCGGGATCGCGCGACAAGCCATAGGTGCGATCCACGGCCCCCAGATCCAGCGCGATGGTCGCGGTTCCGCTTTCGACGCCGTAGTCGTCGGAGGCGGCAAAAGGTTGCTGCATCTCGCCCATGGCGTCCGAGTCGATGGGCGCGGTCAGACTGACCTGCGGCGGGGCATCGGGCAGGATCGACACCTCCCATGCGGCACCGTTCGGCCCGTCGATGGCGATGCGGCCGGGCTGCGTGATGGCAAAGGCCTGCTGCGGTTCCGACGCGGGGGGAATGTCCGATGTGCGGCCGGATACGGTTTCCGCCAGCGTGAGCGCGCCGACCTCGCCATAGAGACGCAGGGTCACTTCGGACCCCAGCGGCACCTGCAACGGCCCCGGGGGGACGTCGTTGAGGTAAAGCGTCGGCTTGCCGGTATAGGCCGGCGGTGCCACCCAGCCTTCCCAGACCGGACCCGTCGCAAGCGTCGCGCCGCTACCGTTCTGCGCGATCTCGGTCACCGAGCCCACGCGCAACAGGGACCCGAACAGCAGCGCCGTGACGAACATCAGCAGCGCGATGAACCGCAAACCGAAGGGGTCGCGGTCGGACACGCGCAGGTCAGGCTGCACGGCCTTCGCGCTCTGCGTCGCCTGCCGCATCCGGTTCAGGTGCGCCGTCCAGACGGCGGCAGAGGCCGGATCGGACGCGCCGATGGCCTGGCGGTCGCGGACTGCGGCGATCGGTCGCCCAGGCAGGGAGGCGTCGACACGGGCCACCGCCTCGTCCTGCGACGGCCAGCGGAACGCCATGACGCCGCGCGTCAGGGTCACGCCCAGTGCCAGCACGGCCAGCAAAGACAGGCCCCAGAACACTTCGAGGCTCATGCGATCCTGAAAGCCGAACATCAGGGGGGTCAGGACGACGAAAAGCACGCTCCACAAGGGCCAGAAGGCCCGCGTGATCCGTTCGGCCACAAGACCGGCGCGGGTCAGGGCGACAGGGCGTGACAGGTGCGGCAGGTCGTCGGGGCGATCGGTCAGCGGGTCTCTCCCGTGGGCGCGGCCTCGACCGGGACGGTCACAGCCATGCGGGGATGATATCGCGCGCGATCATTTCGTCAAAGGTCGGACGCGCCCTGATGACTGCAAATTGATCGTTCTGCACCAGAACCTCGGGGATCAGCGGACGAGAGTTGTATTCAGAGCTCATGACCGCGCCGTAGGCGCCGGCAGAGCGAAACGCGACAAGGTCGCCCGGGGCCACCTGTGCCATCGTCCGACCCTTGGCAAAGGTGTCGCCGCTTTCGCAGACCGGGCCGACGATGTCGTAGGTCGCCCGCTCTGCTCCCGGTGCGGGTTCCACCACCGGCACGATGTCGTGGTGCGCGTCATACATCGCGGGCCTGATCAGGTCGTTCATCGCCCCGTCAAGGATCAGGAACTGCCGGTCCGCCCCGTCCTTCACATAGATTGCGCGAACCACCATGATGCCGGCATTGCCGGAAATCAGCCGCCCCGGCTCGATCTCGATCTCGCAGCCCAGATGCCCGACGGTCCGCTTGATCAGGTTGCCATAGTCCTCCGGGGTGGGCGGGGCTTCGTTGGTCTGCGCATACGGAATCCCCAAGCCGCCGCCCAGATCGAGCCTGCGGATGGTATGGCCGTCGGCGCGCAACTGTTCGGTCAGCTCGGCAACTTTCAGATAGGCCGCCTCGAACGGGGCGAGGTCGGTCAACTGGCTGCCGATGTGCACGTCAATGCCGATGACCTCCAGTCCCGGCAGGCTGGCCGCCAGCGCATAGACCGCGCGGGCGCGGGCGATGGGGATGCCGAACTTGTTCTCGGACTTGCCGGTCGCGATCTTGGCGTGGGTCTTGGCGTCCACGTCCGGGTTCACGCGGATCGTGATGGGGGCAAACTTGCCAAGCTCCACCGCGATGGCGCTCAGCGCTTCCATCTCGGGTTCGCTTTCGACGTTGAACTGGCGGACGCCGCCGGTCAGGGCCTGCCGCATCTCTGCCTTCGTCTTGCCGACGCCGGAAAAGACGATGCGATCCGGCGGGACGCCGGCAGCCACGGCGCGGGCATACTCGCCGCCCGACACCACATCCATGCCGGCCCCCGCCTCGGCCAGCAGCCGCAAGACGGCCTGATTGGACAGCGACTTCATGGCAAAGCAGACCAGGTGGTCCATGCCCGCCAGCGCGTCGTCGAACAGGCGGAAATGCCGCAGGAGCGTGGCGCTGGAATACAGGTAGAACGGCGTGCCGATCTGTGCCGCGATCTCGGCGACCGAGACATCCTCGGCCCAGAGCGTGCCGTCACGATAGAGAAAATGATCCATGCCGCACCCCGTGATGTTCCGCGCGGTCATAACAGATCGACGCGCCAACCCAAGGACGAATGCAGCAGGGGACGGCGGGCGGGGCGTCTTTGCCGCGAATCGCGGCAAACAGCGTCGGACGGCGTCACCACCTGCGATCAGCGCACAGGCTTCGCCCGCAGGAACAGATACAGCGGCAGGCCGCAGCTGACGCCGATGCAGAAGGTCGCGGGGATCGCCAGCAAGGCGACCCAGTTGCGCCGCACCGCGACCTCGGCCAGCACCCAGACCGTCAGCGTGATGGCGGCAATGGTCAGGTCCCAGGTCAGCCCAGTCGTCGCCGCGTTGACATACCAGGCGTCGATCATCCGGGACAACGACCAGCCTTCGGCGCGGAACCAGGTGACGAACCACCACATCGGATGGATCGCGCCCCAGACGGCCAGCGCGGCCCAAACCCAGCGCAGGGGCGACATGTCCTTCATAGCCCAAGGCCTAGCGGGATGCCCGCCGCACCCAGCCGCACACCGCCCGGGCCCAGCGAGACCCGCCCGATGCCGTCGGCCAGCGTCACGCCCGGACTGACGCCGTTCGGCCCTATGCCAACTCCCAGATTGGCGGTCGGTCGGGTGCCGTCATCGGCCGTGCCGCCGGGTGCCACCGGTGCGCCCTGCGCGCCGCAGCCCGCCAGCGTCAGGGCCAGCAGGCCGGCCGCCATCGCCTTGATCATCCCAGCACCTTCCGCCAATGGGCGACCGCCTCCCGCACGCGGGCAGGGGACGTGCCGCCAAAGCTTGTCCGCGACGCGACCGAGTTTTCGACCCCCAGCACGTCGAAGACGTCCTGTCGGATACCATCATGCACCGACTGCATCTGGGCAAGGGTCAAATCGGGCAGGTCGCAACCCTGTGCCTCGGCCATCGCGACAAGGGAGCCTGTGACGTGATGCGCATCGCGGAACGGCAGGCCCAACTCGCGCACCAGCCAGTCGGCCAGATCGGTCGCGGTGGAAAACCCGGTGCCTGCCGCAGCCTTCAGCGCATCGCGGTTAGCGGTCATGTCGCCCACCATGCCGGCCATCGCGGCGAGGGCCAGCATCAGGTTGTCGGCGGCGTCGAAGACCTGTTCCTTGTCTTCCTGCATGTCCTTGGAATAGGCCAGTGGCAGCCCCTTCATCACCATCGTCAGCGCGACGTTAGCGCCGAAGATGCGTCCGATCTTGGCGCGGATCAGCTCTGCCGCATCGGGGTTGCGCTTTTGCGGCATGATGCTGCTGCCGGTGGACCAGCGGTCCGACATCCTGACGAAGCGGAATTGGGCCGACGACCAGATCACCAGCTCTTCGGCCAGACGCGACAGGTGGACGGCGCAGATCGTCGCGGCCCCCAGGAATTCCAGCGCGAAATCCCGGTCGCTGACCGCGTCGAGACTGTTGCCCATCGGCCCGTCAAAGCCCAGCGCCTGCGCCGTCATGTGCCGGTCGATGGGGAACGACGTGCCCGCCAGCGCCGCAGCCCCCAGCGGTGACAGGTTCATCCGCTTGCGCGCGTCGGCAAAGCGGGACCGGTCGCGGGCGAACATCTCGACATAGGCCATCATGTGATGCCCCCATGTGACGGGCTGCGCGACCTGCAGGTGCGTGAAGCCAGGCATCACCCAATCGGCCCCCGCCTCTGCCTGCCCCAGCAAGGCCATCTGCACCGCCTGCAAGGCGCTGTCCGCCGCATCGCATTGGTCCCGCACCCATAGGCGAAAATCGACGGCGACCTGATCGTTGCGCGACCGGGCGGTGTGCAGCCGGCCGGCCGCCTCGCCCACGACCTCCTTCAAACGCGCCTCCACGTTCATGTGAATGTCTTCCAGTGCCGTCGAGAACGCGAAGTCACCACCTTCGATCTCTGACAGAACCGTGAGCAGCCCTTCCCGGATCGCCGCTGCGTCGCTATCACTGATGATGCCTGTCGCGGCCAGCATGGCGGCGTGGGCGCGAGAGCCCGCGATGTCCTGCGCCGCCAACCGCCTGTCGAATCCGATCGAGGCATTGATCGCCTCCATGATCGCGTCCGGCCCTGCGGCGAAACGGCCGCCCCACATCGTGTTTGCAGTTTTGGTCATGAGAAGGACGCGCCCCTTGAAAGCCCTGAAATCCGCCCTGCTTTATACGGGCCTTGCGATCCTTGCAAACGCGGCCCACGCGGACGCCCACCTTGAATCGTTGAAAGACGGCGACATGCGCAAGCTGGTCATCGCGTTTGAACCGGTCGCCGCCCCGGACGTGACCTTTTTCGCTGAGGACGGGTCGGAGGCGACGCTGGCCGACTACGCAGGCACGCCCGTCGTGCTGAACTTCTGGGCGACCTGGTGCGCGCCCTGCCGCAAGGAGATGCCGCATCTGGCGGCCCTTCAGGATGCGATAGGCGACCGCGTGGCGGTGCTGACCGTCGCCACAGGCCGCAACCCGCCCGAGGCCATCGACCGCTTCTTTGCAGAGATCGGCGTGACGGGTCTGCCCAAGGCCACCGATCCGAAACAGGAGATGGCACGCGCCTTCGGCGTGCTGGGTCTGCCGATCACGGTGATCCTTGACGCAGAAGGACGCGAGGTCGCCCGCCTGCAAGGCGATGCCGACTGGTCGTCGGAATCCGCGCAGGCGATCCTGACGGCCATCGCGGACGCGGACTAGCGCCCCGGCACGGGATCGTCTGGGGGCAGGGCCACGCCGTTCACGCGCACGATTTCGTCCACGTCGTCGCCTTCCGCGGCCATCCTTGCGCGCAGATTGCCAAAACTTGGCCCCTGTTCGGCGAACAGGCGATCCTGAAGGGCGTTCAGCTTCTTGGTCTTTTCCAGATAGCGTGCATCCATCGGGTTGCCGCCGGTGTCGCGGAACACCGGGGCCATGACGATCAGCTTGGCCGAATCGTCCGCGACAAAGCCTTCGACCATGTCCATCGCCGTTGCATGGTCCATCCCCATCGCCTCGAGCGCCGAGCGGCCCATGCGGACGGAACTGTCGAAGGTTTCGCGGATGATGTCGCGGCAGCCGGCCGCGAACAGCTCGTACACATGATGCCGGTCGCGGGCGCGAGCGATGATGTGGACATGGCGGTAATGTTCCTTGACGTAGGCCACCAGCTCCGTGGCGCGGTCGCGGTCGTCGATGGCGACGATCAGCATGCGCGCGGTGCGGATGCCCGCCGCCTCCAGCATGTCGGGGCGGGTGGCGTCGCCGAAATAGGCGCGCAGGCCGAACATCCGCAGCGTGTCGATCTGCGCGGCAGAGTAATCGATCACCGTCGGCGCGTGGCCGCCGCCTTCGAGGATGCGCTTCACGATGCCGCCGACCCGACCGTGGCCTGCGATGATGATCTCGGCCGGGGCGTCGATGGTGTCGGCCGCGCGCGCGACGCCCTTTGCCGCGCGGGGCAGGATGACCCTGTCGTGAAAGATGAAGAGCGCGGGCGTCAGCAGCATCGACAGGGCCACGACCAGCAGCAGCTGGTCGGCCAATGCGGGCGGCATGATGTTGCCCGCCACCACGAAGGACAGCAGGACGAAGCCGAACTCGCCCGCCTGGGCAAGACCCAGGCCGAAGAGCCAGCGGTCGGTGGGTTCCAGCCGGAACAGATACGCCAGCGCCAGCAGCACCATCGCCTTCAGCGCCATCAGACCCAGCGTCAGGCCAAGGATCAGGGCGAACTGGTCGAACAGCAGCGCGAAATTGATGCCCGCCCCCACGGACATGAAGAACAGGCCCAGCAGCAGACCCCGGAACGGGTCGATGTCGGACTCCAGCTCATGCCGGTAGTCGCTGCCGGCCAGCACGACGCCCGCGATGAAGGTGCCGAGTGCCGGCGACAGGCCGACCAGCGACATCAGCAGGGCGATGCCCACGACCATCATCAAGGCGGCGGCGACGAACAGTTCGCGCAGGTCGGCTTTGGCGATGAAGCGAAAGACCGGCCCGGTCAGTGTGCGACCGACGATGACGACGGTGGCGATGGCCGCGACCGTCGCCAGTGCGGTCTGCCAGCCATTCAGTCCGGCCACAAGGCTCGGACCCGCGCCATGTGTCTCTGCCGCGTGGCCGCCGGACATGGCCAGCAGGGGCAGCAGGGCCAGCATCGGGATCACGGCGATGTCCTGCGTCAGCAGCACGGCGAAACTCGCCTGTCCGCCGTCGGATTTCAGCAGGCCCTTTTCCGTCAGGGTTTGCAGGACGATGGCGGTGGACGAAAGCGCCAGCACCGCACCCGCCGCCAGCGCCACGGTCCAGGGCAGCCCGAACGCGACCCCCGCCCCCATGACGGCCAGCATGGTCAGCGCGACCTGCCCGCCGCCCAGCCCCAGCAGGCGGCCGCGCATGGCCCAGAGCTTTTGCGGCTCAAGCTCCAGCCCGACGAGGAACAGCATCATCACGACGCCGAATTCGGCAAAGTGCTGAATCTGCACGACGTCCACCTGCAGGACGCCCAGGGCCGGGCTGATCGCGATGCCCGCGATCAAGTAGCCAAGCACGGACCCCAGACCCGCCCGCGTCGCGAGCGGCACGGCGATGACGCCTGCGACAAGAAACAGAAAGGTCAGAAGCAGGATGCTGGTCATGGATGGCGGACTCTCGGCGGCAATCCCGGCGACCTTAATGCGGATCAGGTCCCGCGAACAGGCGTCAGGCGCGCCCCCCGGTCAGCGACAGGGCCTGCGGCGTCACACCCAGCAACGCCAGCGCCGCCGTCCACTTTCCGGCATGATCGTCACCGAACAGGACATGGGCCTCGGACGGGCCGATCAACCAGCCGTTCGCGGCCAACTCCGACTCGAGCTGCCCCGGACCCCATCCGGTGTAGCCCAGCGCCAGCAGGGAATCAGCGGGGCCGCCGCCCTGCGCCAGCGCCTCCAGCACGTCCTGCGTCGCCGTCATGCCGATGTTGTCCGCGACCTCCAGCGTGCTGTTCGCCGAGGTATAGTCGAGAGAATGCAGCACGAAGCCCCGCGCCCGTTCGACCGGACCGCCCACATGCACGCGGATGTCGCGACAGGCGGGGCTGCGAGGAATGTTCATCTGCGTCAGCAGCTTGTCAAAGGCGATCTCTGGCCGGGGACGGTTCAGGATCAGGCCCATGCTACCCTCGTCCGAATGGGCGCAGATATAGATGACCGCCCCGGCAAAGCGCGGGTCGCCCATGTCGGGCATCGCGATCAGCAACTTGCCGTTGAGGTTATCCATCCGGTGCATGCGCCGATGATGCGCCTGTGGCGATTGCGGCGCAAGAGGATCACGCACACGCATGATCGCCCATTCGTGACTTCCCATGTCAGCCTCTTTTGCGCAGGAACACCGGCATGAAATACATCATCGCTCTGCTGACTTGCCTTGCCACCCCTGCCCTTTCTGCGGGCGAAGACGTCGTGAAAGTCACCGTGCTGCCGGGATGGGTCACGCCGCAGGGCACACATATGGCCGCACTGAGGCTGACGCTGACCCCGGGATGGAAGACCTACTGGCGTGCGCCCGGCGACGCGGGCATCCCCCCATTGATCTCATTCACCGGTGGCGGTGTGGACCAGGTGGTATTTCACTGGCCGACGCCGCAGGTGCTGGACCAGAACGGCTTGCGGTCGATCGGCTATCACGACGCCCTGACCCTGCCGGTCGAGGTGACGGGCAAGGGTCCGATGCGCCTGACCGGCACGCTGGACATCGGAGTCTGCCAGGACATCTGCATTCCCGCCAGCCTGACCTTCGATGCGCCGCTGACCGATGGTCCGCGCGACCCGCTGATCGTCGCGGCGCTGCTGGATCAGCCGCAGGCCGGTGGACGCGCCACCTGCCGCGTCTCGCCCACGCCGGACGGTCTGCAATTGCACGCGACGCTGACGGTGCCCGGGACCGGCGGGCAAGAGGCGCTGGTAATCGAGGCCGGCGATCCGCACATCTGGGTGTCGGAGCCGGAAATCGCCCGCAGGGGCGACACCCTGACCGCCCGTGCCCGGATGGTGCGCGGCGCGGGCGAGGCGTTCGCCTTCGACCGGTCCGCCGTGCGATTCACCGTGCTGGGGTCCGACCGCGCGATGGAAGTGCGGGGCTGCACGGCCGGCTAGGCCGTGCGCCGCAACCCGAAGGTCAGCGCCGCCACGGCGTAGATCGCAAGCAGGATCACGGCCAAGCCGCCGGCAAAGACACCCAGCGCCGCCACTGCGGTCGCAGGCAGGACGCCCGCCGCCGCAGGCCAGGCAGACCCGGTCAGCAGCACCGGAAGCACCACACCGCCGAACAGGGCCAGCGCCGCGACGACACCCAGACCCACTGGCAGCCACATCGCCCGCCTGCGCGACCGCAGGGCGCGCCGTGCCGTGGTGATCTGGCGCGCGATATCCGCCTGCATCGCGACCAAGGATGGCACAACCAGCAGCACCAGCACCATCCCGAAGGCCAGACCGTAGACCAGCGTGATGACGGTCGGTTTCAGGAATTCGGCCTGCGTCGAACCTTCGAACAACAGCGGAGCAAGGCCCAGAACCGTCGTCAGGGTCGTCAGCAGGACGGGGCGTAGCCGGTTCGCCACGCCGTCGATGATCGCGGGAAACAGGCCACGATCCTTTGCGTATTCGTCGATCGTCGTCACCAGAACGATGGAATCGTTGATGATGATGCCGACCATCCCGATCAGGCCGACGACCGTGAACAGGCTCATCGGGATGCCCCAGGCGTTGTGGCCATAGATCGTGCCGACCAGCCCGAAGGGAATGATCGCCATGACCACGACGGGCCGCGTCCAACTGCTGAAGATCCACGCAAGGCTGAGGTAGATGCCCCCCAGCACGAGGATCAGCGCGTTGCGGGCGTCGGTCAGGAACTGGTTTTCCTGCTCTGACAGCCCCGACAGGCGCGTTTCCACGGCAAAGCGTTCGGCGATGCCCGGCAAGATCTGTTCGTTGATGATCTGGTTGACCTCTGCGGCGCGGTCGGGGTCGTCGTCCGACAGTGCGCCGGTGACGGAAATCAACGGCACGCCGTTCTCGCGCCGCACGGTGGAGAAGCCGGTCCGGCTTTGCACCGTGACCACGTCGCCCAACGGGACATAGATGCCCTCGCCGGTCCTGATCTGCGTGCGTTCCAGAAAATCCTGCGTCAACTCGGACTCCGGCAGTTCCACGCGGATCGTGGCGGACCGGATGCCGTCGGGATAGCTCGCCGCCTCGATCCCGCTGAGCCGGTCGCGCAGGATGCCGCTCAGCGCGTCGATGGACAGGCCCAGCGCCTCGCCCTGCGGGGTGAGCTCAAGCAGCAGTTCTTCCTTGTCGTAGGCCAGGCTGTCTTCAAGGCCGCTGATCTCGGGAAATTGCGTCAGTTCGGACTTCAGCGCCTCTGCCGCGGATTTCAGCGTCGCCGCGTCCGCCCCGAACAGTTGCACGTCAAGGCTGTCGCCCCCCGGCCCGCCGCCCCAACTGCGAAAGCTGACGGTCTCGGCCATCGGATGCTGGACGACCTCTTCCTGCAGGGCGGCCACGAAATCGGAGCTTGTCATCACGCGGCTGTCCGCATCGACAAGGCTGATGCTGATGGCGCCCAACTGGTCGGGGTCCTTCTGGTCGGACCCGCTGATCCCGCGGCCCGCATTGCCACCGACTTCGGCGACGACATAGGTGACGGGGTTCGTGCCTTCGTTGACTTCGATCCGGGCCGCCAGCGCATCGGTAGCGCGCTGCATCTCGGCCATCATCTCGAGCGTGTCGGCGCGGGTGGCCCCCGCCAGCATGGCGAAATTGCCCGTCACTTCGCCCTGTTCGGGCGAAGAGAAGAACTGCCAGCGCACGTCGCCCCGGATGAAGGACGCGACCTGGGTGGCCAGGATCAGCAGGACGCCCGCCAGCACCGGGTACCGCGCCCGGATGACAAGCGCCATGAACGGGCGGAACACCCGCAGACTGAAGGCGTCGAACCCCCGGTTCACCCAGCGCGACGGTGCGTCGTACCAGGCATTTCCGGCGTTCGGGCCGATGGAGTGGCTCAGGTGGTTGGGCAGGATCAGGAAGCATTCGACCAGCGACGCGGCCAGCACGACGATGACTGTAAACGGAATGTCGGCGATCAGGCTGCCGAACCGTCCGCCCACGGCGACGAGGCCGAAAAAAGCGATCACGGTCGTCAGGGTCGATGAAAACACGGGGCTGAACATCTTGATCGCCGCATTCTCGGCCGCGATCTTCGGCGGTTCCATCAGCGTGCGCGCACGGTAGTCCGCGTGTTCGCCCACCACGATGGCGTCGTCCACAACGATGCCGAGGGTCAGGATCAGCGCGAACAGGCTGATCATGTTGATGGTCAGGCCAAAGGCATACATCAGCGCAATGGCCGCCAGCATCGAGGCGGGAATCCCCATCGCGACCCACAGCGCCGTGCGGGCGTTCAGGAACAGAAAGAGCAGTAGCACGACAAGGGCGAGGCCCTGCAAGCCATTCTCGAACAGCAGGTTCAGACGGCCGGTGATTTCCTCGGCCCGCGCGTTGATGAGGTCGATGCTGGTGCCGGCGGGCAGCGTCGCCGCGAACTCTGCCGCGACCCGTTCGACGGCGTCCTGCAACCCGATGGCGTCCCCGGCGGCAGAGCGCACCACGCTGATCTTGACCGCCGGATTGCTGCCCACGAAATAGGCGCGGCTGCGGTCCACGCCTTCGACCGTGACGCGCGCCACGTCGCCCACGGTCAGGGTCGATCCGTCCGGGTTCGATCGCAGGGCGATGGCAGCGATATCCTCGGCGCTGCGCTTCGCAACGCCGGTACGCACCCGCGCGGTGCCCGCAACCTCGCCCACGGCATTGCCCGTCGCCTCTTCCGCGATGCGGTCGGCGATGTCTGACAGTCCGATGTCGTATTCGATCAACGACAGGGAAGGCACCTCGACGATGGTGGAGGGTGCGGCGATACCTTGCACGGTGGCCTGCGTGACACCTTCCTGAAACAGGCGCACGACCATCTCGTCGGCAAAACGCCCCAGTTGATCGACACCCACCGGGCCTGTGATCACCACTTCGGTCACGCGGTCGGACCAGCCGCCGCGGCGCAATTCGGGGTCTTCCGCGGTTTCGGGCAGGTTGCCTGCGGCGTCGATGGCGGCCTGCACATCCTCGGCCGCCCGGTCCATGTCGGTGCCGGGCGCGAATTCGAGGCTGATGCGCGCGTTGCCTTCGGTCGCACGGGATTCCGTGTCGCTGACGCCGTTCACGGCCTGCAACGCGGGGTTCAGCACCTGCACGATGCCTTCATCGACGGATTCCGCGCCGGCCCCCTCCCAGGCGACGCTGACATCGATGCCATCGACGATCACATCGGGGAAATACTGCGACCGCATGTTGGGCCAGGCCATGAGGCCCGCACCGATCATGAGGAACAGCAGCAGGTTCGCAACGGTCCGGTGCCGGGTGAAGTAGGACAGCAGACCGCCCGCGCGGGTGTTCAGCGCCTCGCCGCCGGTGGGCCGGGGATCAGCCATCAGCTTCCCATCCTGCTTTCCAGCCGCGCGATCGTCGCGGCAGAGACTTCGGGCGCGTCGAGCTGCGCCAGAATGCGCGCCTTGGCGTCATCGGGCATCCGGCTTTCGGTGACATAGGCCTTCAGCCTGGCCCGGCGGTCGTCGTCAAGGGCGACATTCTCTGGCACGGCTTCGGCGTCTTCGCCGGCGGGTGCGATGGGGCGCACACCGATGCCTTCGCCCAGCAAGGGGGTCCTGGCCGTGACGATGGAGGCGCCGGCCAGATCGGCCGCCGCGATGATCACGTCGTCGCCCTGCCTGCGCAACACCTGCGTCTGCTGCGATTGCAGGCGGTCGTCTGCGGTCACGACAAGGACCGTGCCATCTGCGGCCACGGCGGTCGCAGGCACCTGTGCCACGTTCTGCAACTCGGGTTCCTTCACCCGCAAGGTGACGAAATCGCCGGGACGAAAGCCGGGCGCAGCGTTGATGCTGGCGAACAACTGGCGACCCGTCTGGCCTTCGCCCACGGACCCGCCGATCCGGTCGATCACACCATCGGCCGTCAGCGCCAGACCATCGACGTCAAGGCTGGCCGTCACCGGCAGGCCGATCACGTCGCCGCCATCCTGCACCAGCCGCGCGAATTGCGCGGTCGAGATGCGGAACGCGACCTCGAGCTGATCCGGGTCCATCAGTGTCCCGAATTCCTCGTTCGCGGTCAGCCGGGCCCCGACAGCCGTGGCCACGCCGGTCAGCGTGCCGTCGAACACGGCCGTCACGGTGGTATCGGCCAACGTGCGATCGGCCTCGGCCAGATCGATCTGCACGCGGGAGAGCGAGGTGCGGGCCTGATCCAGACGCGCCGCCGCCTGCGCCTGCGACTGGCGCTGCGTCAGGACCGAGGATTCGGCATTCGACAGGGCCAGTTGCGCCTCTTCCACCGTCGACTGGGTGCCGACGCCGCGCTGGGCAAGGTCGGAGGCGCGGGTCAGTGCCGCCTGCCGCAGGTCCACCTGCGCGCGGGCCTGTTCCAGTTCGTCGGCGGCCAGCGCCACGCCGTTTTCGGCGTCGCGCACCTCGCCCTCCGCGTCCTGCACATCGGCGGCGATGCGGTCGCGGGCGGCCTGCGCGGTGGTGGTGTCCAGCCGCAGCAAAGCCTGCCCTGCCTGCACCTGACCGCCTTCGACGAGGTCCGGATCGGTCCAGACGACAGTGCCGCCGACAGGACTGCGCAAGGCGAGCGTGTTGCGGCTGCCGACCTCGCCGTAAACCAGCAGTTTAGGGGCCAGCGTGCCGGGTGTCACGGTCGTGACATTGACGGCAAACACCCGTTCGCGCTGCGGAAAGCTGCGCGGCTCTTCGTTCATGCGAGCGACGACGGCACCGCGCACGGTATTCATGGCCCACGCCGCCAAGGCCAATGTCACCGCCAGGAGGAACAGACCGACAAGTGACCGCCTTAAAAACCGCATCTATTCATCCCGCAAACTGACCTGACGCAAGGTAGGCCAAATGGCTCCAATCACCACCTCACGCCCGATCAAACGGACGTGGGTGTCATTTCCGTCGCTGATGTTCGTCCAGTCGGGGCATGATTTCCACGAAATTGCAGGGCCGGTGGCGATAATCGAGCTGTTTGACCAGAATTTCATCCCATGCGTCCTTGCATGCCCCAGGAGAACCCGGCAGCGCGAACAGATAGGTTCCCTGCGCCACGCCCGCCGTCGCGCGGCTTTGCACGGCGCTTGTGCCGATCTTGGCCATACTGACGTGGGTGAAGACCGTCCCGAAGGCCTCGATCTCTTTCTCGTAGACATCCCTATGTGCTTCGACCGTGACATCGCGCCCGGTCAATCCCGTCCCCCCGGTCGAGATCACGACGTCGATATCGTCGCGCGCGCACAATGCCCGCAGGCAGTCCGCGATGGTCCCGCGATCGTCCGGCACGATGTCGCGGGCGGCAAGGCTGTGGCCCGCAGCCGTCAGCCGCGCGACGAGGGTGTCGCCGGACTTGTCGTCAGCGGGGGTCCGCGTGTCACTGACCGTCAGGACGGCGATGCGGACGGGGATGAAGTCGCGGGTCTCGTCAATGCGGCTCATGTTCGTGTCTCCTGGCGTTAGGGTGGCGCAGGCGGGTGGCTGCGTCCATCCCCTGCTCCTGCGACAGATGCGACAAAGCAGCGAGACGGCTGACCCGCAAGCCCTTGCGCCGCCGCGCGCAGAGCTTACCTTGAAGTCAACCCCAGACACGGACCATCACCATGCGTTATTCCATCCTCGACCTCGCCCCCGTCCCCGTCGGCAGCACCGCCGGAGAGGCCATCGCGAATACGGTGAAGCTGGCGCAGCACGCCGAGACGCTGGGTTATCATCGCTTCTGGCTGGCGGAACATCACAACATGGAAGGCATCGCGTCCGCCGCGACGTCGGTGCTGATCGGCCATGTCGCAGGTGCAACGCGGACGATGCGCGTAGGTGCGGGCGGTATCATGCTGCCGAACCATGCGCCGCTCGCGATTGCCGAACAGTTCGGCACGCTGGCGACACTCTATCCCGACCGCATCGACCTTGGTCTTGGCCGCGCCCCAGGTGGCGACGGCCATGTGATGCGCGCCATGCGCGTGGACCGGCGCGGCGACACCTTTCCGCAGGACGTGGTCGAGCTGATGAACTATCTTGGCGACGACACCGAAGGCCCGGTGCAGGCGCACCCGGGGCGCGGCACGCATGTGCCGGTCTGGATGCTGGGATCGTCGCTGTTTGGGGCGCAGCTGGCGGCCTACCTTGGCCTGCCCTACGCCTTTGCCAGCCATTTTGCGCCCGACGCGCTGGAGGATGCAATCGCGACCTATCGCGGCACCTTCCGCCCGTCGGCCGGGCTGGACAAGCCGCACTTCATGTTGGCCGCCAACGTCATCGCCGCCGACACGGACGTCGCGGCAGCGCGGTTGCGCACGTCCGTCCAGCAAGCCTTTGCCAACCTGCGCAGCGGCAAGCCGGGCAAGCTGCCGGCCCCGGTGGACGATATCGACGGGCTGATCGACGCGGGGATGCGGACAGCGGTGGACCACGCGCTGCGGATCAGCGCCGTTGGATCGTCTGCCACCGTGCGCCGGCAGATGGGCGACCTGATCGCGAAATATCAACCGGACGAGGTCATCCTGACTGGCCAGATCCACGACCCCGCGGCTCGCCTGCGCAGCTTTGAGATCGCCGCAGAGGTCATGCAGGACACGGCGCTGGCCGCCTAGACCGGTTCGCCCGCGTCAAGCCGCGCCAAGATCGCGTCACCCTCTGCGATGATGGTGGTGCGCTTGTCCGCGTCCATCCGGTCCCATGTCGCATACATGTTTCCCATACGTGGATTGCCGTCGAACAGCGCACGGTGGCGATCCAGGAAATGCCAGTACAACAGGTTGAACGGGCAGGCTTCCTGTCCCGTCTTCTGGCTGACCTTGTAGCTGCAGGCGCCGCAGTAATTCGACATCTTGTTGATGTAGTTGCCGGAACTGACGTAGGGCTTGCTTGCGATGATGCCGCCGTCGGCGAACTGGCTCATGCCGATGACGTTGGGGGCCTCGACCCATTCGTAAGCGTCCGCATAGACTGCCAGATACCACTCATGAACCTGCGCCGGATCGATCCCCGCCAGCAGCGCGAAATTGCCCGTCACCATCAACCGCTGGATATGGTGGGCATAGGCTTCCTCCTTCGTCTGCGCGACCGCCTGCTTCATGCAGCGCATGAAGGTGGCACCGCCCCAATAGACGGCGGGCAGGTCGCGGGTGTGCTTCAGCCCGTTGCGCGCGGTGTAGTCCGGTCCTTCCAGAAAATAGATGCCCCGCACGTATTCGCGCCAGCCGATGATCTGCCGGATGAAACCTTAGGCAGCATTGATCGGCACGTCCCCCGCCTGCCACGCGGCCTCGACCGCGCGGCACACCTCCATCGGGTCAAGCAGACCTGCATTGATGTAAAGCCCGACAATCCCATGATAGAGAAAGCGGTTGTCGTCCAGCATCGCGTCCTGAAAATCACCGAACTGCGGCAGGCCCTTGGCGACCCAATGCGCCAGATGCTGCCGCGCCTGTTCCCGGTCGGTCGCGAACCAGAAATCGTCGAGGTCTCCGAAATTGTCCATGAAGCGGTTGCGCACCAGCGCCAGCACCTCTTCCACCACCGCGTCGGGCGCAAAGCGCATCGGGCCAGCGTAATCGACCTGCCCCGGCGCGGGCTTGCGGTTGTCGTGGTCATAGTTCCACTGGCCGCCGGCCGGGTCGTCGCCGTCCATCATCAGCCCGGTCTTGCGGCGCATGTCGCGGTAGAAATACTCCATCCGCAGCGCCTTGCGGCCCTTGGCCCAGCCCGCGAAATCCTGATGCGACGCGATGAAACGGTCATCGGGGCGCTGTTCCACCTTCAGCGGGCAATGGGTCAGCGCGTCGATCAGGCGCCATTCCCCCGGCTCTGTCGCGATCACCCGGTCCACGCCATGCCGCTCTGCCGCCCTCAGCAGCGCAGCGCAGATGGTGGTCTGACCATCCTCAAGCCGCTTATAATCCACCGTCCAGCCGTCATCGCTCAGCCGTCTGGCAAACTTTCGCATGGCGGCGAACAGGAACGCGATCTTCTTGGGGTGGTGCGGGACGTAGCCCGCCTCGTCCGCGACCTCGGCCATGACGACGACATCGCGCGTCCTGTCGCCTGCGCGCAAGGCGGACAGCCCCGCGGACAACTGGTCGCCCAGCACGAGGATCAGGTTTACCACGGGACCACCTGGCCGGCGTAATCGAAGAAGCCACCGGTCGCGTCCCGCGTCAGACCGTCGATCACACCGATCAGGTTGCCCGCCGCCACCTGCGCCGTCACGGTCTTGTGGTGGCCCGCATAGGCGGCGGTGAAAGGCGTCTCTACCGTGCCGGGATGCAGCGCGACGACGATGCTGTCCTTGTGACTGCGCCCCAGCTCGATCGCAGCCCCGTGGATGATCTGATTCAGCGCGGCCTTGGACGCGCGGTAGCCATACCAGCCGCCGATCCGATTGTCGCCGATGGACCCAACCCGCGCCGACAGCACGGCACAGACCGACCGCCCCTTGCGCGGTAACAGGCGCGCAGCGTGGCGCAGGATCAGCGCAGGACCGATGGCGTTGACCGCCATGATCCGCGCCATCGCCGCAGCATCGACAGCCTCCAGCGATTTCTCGGGCGTGCCCAGCACCCCCACCGCGACCAGGACCAGATCGAACGGGCCGTCCACCGCGCCCATGATCCGGGCCACGGCATCCGCATCGGTCACGTCCAGCCCGTCGTCGCGGCGCGACAGCGTCACGACCACAACGCCCCGCGCCCGCAGCGTGTCAGCCATGGCGCTTCCGATGCCGCCCGATGCGCCGATGACCAGTGCACTAGCCGGCATGTCTGTAGTCCTGTTCCATGACGACGAACCTAGGCCCCGCATCACGCCGGTCCATGTTTCATCTGGCCAGATAAACTCCGGGTGAGGCCGCCCTGCGGCCGAGGGCAGCGCCCTCAATTCCCCCTTTCCATCACGGAATCGCGCGTTATAGTCACGGTCATGACGCAGTTCGGTTTCATCCTGGCCCTGGGCCCGCGTAACCTACGCCTGAACCACGCCTGAGCGTGCCTGTCGGCGCGACCGCTCGATGATGGCCTGCGCCGAAGCTTCCCGCACAAAAGTTCAGGACTACAGACCATGACCGACCGCGTTCTCATTTTCGACACGACCCTGCGCGATGGCGAACAATCGCCGGGCGCCACCATGACCCACGCCGAAAAGCTGGAGATTGCCGCCATGCTGGATGACATGGGCGTCGACATCATAGAGGCGGGCTTTCCCATCGCCTCCGAGGGTGACTTCGCCGCCGTCGCCGCCATCGCCAAGGCGTCCCGCAACGCCACGATCTGCGGGTTGTCCCGCGCGAACTTCAAGGACATCGACCGCTGCTGGGAGGCAGTGAAACATGCGAAAAAGCCGCGCATCCATACCTTCATCGGCACGTCGGCCCTGCACCGGGCGATCCCGAACCTCACGATGGATCAGATGGCGGAACGCATCCATGATTGCGTGACCCATGCCCGCAACCTGTGCGACGACGTGCAGTGGTCCTCGATGGACGCGACGCGCACCGAATGGGATTTCCTGAAACGCACCGTCGAGATCGCGATCAAGGCCGGCGCGACCACCATCAACATTCCCGATACGGTCGGCTATACCGCGCCCGTGGAATCCGCCGATCTGATCCGCCGCCTGATCGCCGAGGTCGAGGGGGCCGAGACGGTGATCTTCGCCACCCACTGCCACAACGACCTTGGCATGGCGACGGCCAACAGCCTGGCCGCCGTCGAAGGCGGCGCGCGCCAGATCGAATGCACGATCAACGGCCTGGGCGAGCGCGCGGGCAACACCGCCCTGGAAGAGGTCGTGATGGCGCTGAAGGTCCGCGCCGACATCATGCCCTATCATTCGAACGTGGATTCGCGGAAGATCATGGCGATCTCGCGCCGGGTCGCCACGGTGTCGGGCTTTCCGGTGCAGTTCAACAAGGCCATCGTGGGCAAGAACGCTTTCGCCCATGAATCCGGCATCCATCAGGACGGGATGCTGAAGAACGCCGAGACGTTCGAAATCATGCGCCCGACCGACGTGGGCCTGACGGAAACATCGCTTGTCATGGGCAAGCACTCCGGTCGCGCGGCCCTGCGGTCGAAACTGGCAGAGCTCGGGTTCGAGCTGGCCGACAATCAGCTGGCCGACGTCTTCGTGCGGTTCAAGGAACTGGCGGACCGCAAGAAAGAGGTCTTCGAGGAGGATCTTGTCGCATTGATGCGCCAGAACGAAGCGGTCGAGGATCGGATCAGGCTGAAATCCCTGCGCGTGGTCTGCGGCACCAGTGGTCCACAGACGGCGGACATCGTGCTGGACATCGATGGCACCGAACGGACCGCCCACACGACCGGTGACGGTCCAGTGGATTCCGCCTTCAACGCGGTCAAGGCGCTGTTCGACCACAAGGCGCGGTTGCAACTGTATCAGGTCCACGCCGTCACCGAAGGCACTGACGCGCAGGCCACCGTGACCGTGCGGCTGGAAGAAGACGGCCGCATCGCAACCGGCCAGTCCGCCGACACGGACACGGTCGTCGCGTCGACCAAGGCCTATATCAATGCGCTGAACCGCCTGATCGTCCGGCGAGAGAAGACGGCCCCCGATCACGACACCAAGGGCGTCAGTTACAAGGACGTGGGTGCGTGAAAGCCTAAATGTTGAAAAAGTGACAGAACGGGGCAGATTTTCCCAATTGCGCCCCGTCATATATCCCTTCCGTCATAGTGGCAGATTTACGCCAGACGCCCCCCAACACGGGGCTTTCATTCGGCATGGGCTTGTCCGTATAAGGCACCACCCGCGACCGCAGGGAATCGTCGGGAAACTGCTTCATACGACTTGGGGAAGTCCATCACATGGCGATCTGGCACAGCTTGTTTTCATCCGACATGGCCATCGACCTTGGCACAGCGAACACGCTGATCTATGTCAAAGGCCGCGGCATCGTCCTGTCGGAACCCTCGGTCGTGGCTTATCACGTCAAGGACGGCGTCAAGAAGGTGCTGGCCGTGGGCGAGGATGCCAAGCTGATGCTGGGCCGCACGCCGGGCAGCATCGAGGCGATCCGCCCGATGCGTGACGGTGTGATCGCCGACTTCGACGTGGCCGAAGAGATGATCAAGTATTTCATCCGCAAGGTCGCCAAACGCTCTACCTTCTCCAAGCCCAAGATCATCGTCTGCGTGCCGCATGGCGCCACGCCGGTTGAAAAGCGCGCGATCCGCCAGTCAGTGCTGTCGGCGGGCGCGCGTCGCGCCGGCCTGATCGCGGAACCCATCGCCGCTGCCATCGGGGCCGGCATGCCGATCACCGATCCGACCGGCAACATGGTCGTGGACATCGGAGGCGGCACCACCGAAGTGGCGGTGCTGTCCCTTGGCGACATCGTCTATGCCCGGTCCGTTCGCGTCGGTGGCGACCGCATGGACGAGGCGATCATCAACTACCTGCGCCGCCAGCATAACCTGCTGATCGGCGAATCCACGGCCGAGCGGATCAAAACCTCCATCGGCACCGCCCGGATGCCCGACGACGGGCGCGGCGCGTCGATGCATATCCGCGGCCGCGACCTGCTGAACGGTGTGCCCAAGGAAACCGAGATCAGCCAAGCCCAGGTGGCCGAGGCGCTTGCCGAACCCGTGCAGCAGATCTGCGAGGCGGTGATGACAGCACTCGAGGCCACGCCGCCTGACCTTGCCGCAGATATCGTAGATCGCGGCGTCATGCTGACGGGTGGCGGCGCGTTGCTGGGGCAGCTTGACCTTGCGCTGCGCGAACAGACGGGCCTTGCGATTTCGGTCGCGGACGAGTCGCTGAATTGTGTGGCGCTGGGGACCGGCAAGGCGCTTGAGTATGAAAAGCAGCTGCGTCATGTGATCGACTACGACAGCTGAACCGAAAGGGTGCTGACCCTTGGCCCGCGACCGCAACACCCATGACGACTTCATTGCCCCGATCCGGCGTCTGCTGGTCGGGGTTTGCGTCGTGCTGCTGTTCGGCATCTTTCTGGTCTGGCGCATCGACAGCCCCCGCGTGGAACGGTTCCGCGCTGCGGTGATCGACCGGATCGTGCCGTCCTTCGACTGGGCGCTGGTACCGGTCACGGGCGCGGTAGAGCTTATCGCCGACTTTCAGAGCTACGCATCGTTGAGCGAGCAGAACGGCAACCTGCGCCGCGAATTGCAGCAGATGAAGGCATGGAAAGAGGCCGCGCTTCAGCTGGAGCAGGAAAATGCCCGCCTGCTGGAATTGAACAACGTCCGCCTGGACCCGCAACTGACCTATGTGACGGGCGTCGTGATGACGGATAGCGGATCGCCGTTTCGCCAGTCGGTGCTGCTGAACGTCGGTCGGCGCGACGGCATCGTCGATGGCTGGCCCGCGATGGACGGGATCGGGCTGGTGGGGCGGATCAGCGGCGTCGGGCGCAGCACAAGCCGCGTGATCCTGCTGACCGATACCTCCAGCCGGATCCCGGTCACGATCCAGCCCTCCGGTCAGAAGGCGATTCTGGGCGGTGATAATTCCCTGAACCCGCTGATCGAGTTCTTGGAAAACCCCGATACGGTGCGCCCCGGCGACCGTGTTGTGTCGTCTGGCGACGGAGGTGTCTTTCCGGCCGATCTGCTGGTCGGTCAGGTGGCCCTTGGCAGCGACCGGCGCCTGCGGGTGCGGCTGGCGGCGGACTATGGTCGGTTGGAGTTCCTGCGCGTGCTGCGCGCCCACCCCCACGAGGATATCAGCGATCCCGGCGGGCTGCTGACGCCCGATGCCGGTCTGATCGGTCCGGTTCTGCCCCGCACCGCGCAGGCCGACGATGGCCGGTAGCCCTGCCGCACGCATCTGGATCGGGAGGGCCGTCTACCTGGCCATCGCCGTGGCGATCGTCTTCGTCCAACTTCTGCCACTCGACACCGCGCCACCGGGCTGGGCGGCACCCGACCTGCTGCTGGCCGTGACACTGGCCTGGGTTGCACGGCGGCCCGAGTTCCTGCCCTTCGGTGTCATCTTCGTCGTATTCCTTCTGGCTGATCTGCTGTTCCAGCGGCCGCCGGGACTTTGGGCCGCACTGGTGCTGATCCTGACCGAGACGGTGCGTTCACGGTCTCGTGGTTTGCGGAACGTGCCTTTGGCGCTGGAATGGGGTACGGTCGCCTTTGGGGTCGTCGCGATCACGCTGGGCAACCGTCTGGCGCTGGCGATCGTGATGACACCGCAGGCGCCGTTGACCCTGACGTTGATCCAGATGGTCCTGACCATCATGGTCTATCCGGTGGTCGTCGTCGTGGCGCAGGTTTTTTTTGGTCTGACCCGGCCCGCGCCCGGTCAGGTGGACAGTCTGGGGCACAGGTTATGAAGCGACCGGTCAAGGATATCGAACAATCGTCCCGCCGGATCAGCCGCCGCGCCTTGATCCTGGGGTCGGCCCAACTGGGCGTTGCCGGTGTGCTTGGCCTGCGGATGCAGTCGATGCAGGTCGATCAGGCGGACCAGTTCCGCCTGCTGGCCGAGGAAAACCGCATCAACGTGCGTTTGCTGCCCCCCGCGCGCGGCCTGATCTTCGATCGCAACGGGATTCCTCTGGCGCAGAACGAACAGAATTACCGTGTCGTCATGGTGCGCGAGGATGCCGGCGACGTGGACGCCGTGCTGGACAAGCTGCAGTCCATCGTCGACATCGACCCCGCCGACATCGCCCGCGCCAAGGCCGACATGCAAAAGCTGTCGTCCTTCGTGTCGGTCACCATCGCCGACCGGCTGCAATGGTACGACGTCGCCAAGATCAACCTCAACGCCCCCGCCCTGCCCGGCATCAGCGCCGAGGTCGGGTTGTCCCGCCACTACCCCTACGGCGCCGACGTCGGCCACGTCGTCGGCTACGTCGGCCCGGTCAGCGACTATGATCTTGCCAGGATCGAGGATCAGGACCCCCTGTTGCAGATTCCGAAGTTCCAAATCGGCAAGACCGGTGTAGAGTTGAAGCTGGAGCATACGCTGCGCGGCTCTGCCGGCACCAAGCGGATCGAGGTCAATGCCCTGGGCCGCGTGATGCGCGAACTGGATCGTCAGGAAGGGGCTGCCGGCAAGGACATCCAACTGGCGCTGGACGAACGGCTGCAATCCTATGCGCAGGCACGGATGGACGGCGAAAGTGCGGGTGCGGTGGTCATCGACCTCGCGACAGGCGACCTGCGGGCCATCGCGTCTGCGCCGTCGTTCGATCCGAACCTTTTCGTGCGCGGCATATCGGTCAAGGATTGGACCGACCTGAACGAAAACAAGTACCGCCCGCTTGCGGCCAAGGCCGTGCAGGGGGCCTATCCGCCGGGTTCGACCTTCAAGATGGTGACGGCGCTGGCCGCCCTCGAAGCAGGGGCCATCACGCCGGAGGAGACCATATATTGCCCCGGCTACAGCGTCGTGGGCGGCACTCGTTTCCATTGCTGGAAGGGCGGCGGCCATGGCAACGTCAATTTTCACGATAGCCTGAAACTGTCCTGCGACTGCTACTATTACGAGGTCTCGCAGCGCGTCGGCATCGACAAGATCGCCGAAATGGCACGCCTGCTCGGCATCGGGGTGAAGCATGATCTGCCGCTTTCCGCAATCTCGACCGGCCTTGCGCCCGACAAGCAATGGAAGACCGAAGTCCGCGGCGAGAACTGGCGCATTGGCGATACGGTGAACGCCTCGATCGGGCAGGGCTACGTTCTGGCGTCGCCGCTGCAACTGGCGATTATGACCGCACGGATCGCGACCGGAAAGATGGTGACGCCGCGCCTGATCAAATCCGTCGATGGCGTGGAAGAGCCGAGCGGCATCGGCGAGCCTCTCGGCATCAACGAGAACATGCTGCGGCGGTGCCGGGCGTCGATGGATGCCGTGATCAACGACCGGCGCGGCACCGGGGCGCGGGCCAAGGTGCTGACCGCGGGATACGAGATGGCGGGCAAGACCGGGACCAGCCAAGTGCGTCGCATCACCGCCGAGGAACGCGCGCGCGGCGTCATCAGCAACGCCGATCTGCCGTGGGAACGCCGCGATCACGCGCTTTTCGTATGTTACGCCCCGGTCGAAAACCCGAAATACGCCGTGGCCGTCGTTGTCGAACACGGCGGTGGCGGATCGACCGCAGCGTCGCCCATCGCGCGGGACATCATGTTGCAGGCGCTTTACGACGGTCCGCCCCCGCTGGACGCCTATCCTTCGGCGGATCGGGGCCGCATCGAGGAACAGCAAAAGCGCATCGCCGAGCGGATCACCCAGATCAAGCCAGTGCAGGACCGCGTCTGACATGAGCTATCTGGCGCATAACACGAAGTTCGTCCCGACGGGATTTCGCAAGATTCTGTATCTGAACTGGCCGCTGATCATCTTGCTGACCGCCGTGGCATCGGCCGGGTTCATCATGCTTTATTCTGTCGCCGGCGGATCGTCGCAGCCATGGATGGAACCGCAGTTGAAGCGGTTTATCGCAGGCATCGTGCTGATGATCGGCGTCGCGATGGTGCCGATCTGGTTCTGGCGCAACATGGCGGGGCTTGCCTTTGCAGTCTCGGTCGCGCTGCTGGTCGCGGTGGAGTTCTTCGGCAGCGTCGGAATGGGTGCGCAGCGCTGGATCGACCTGGGGTTCATCCGCCTGCAACCGTCCGAGTTGACGAAGATCACGCTCGTGCTGTTCCTGGCCGCGTATTACGACTGGTTGCCGACGAACAAGACCTCGCATCCGTTGTGGGTGGCGCTGCCGGTGATCTTCATACTTGTCCCGACCGCCCTTGTGCTGACTCAACCGGACTTGGGCACCGCGATCCTGCTGCTGTTCGGCGGCGCATCGGTCATGTTCATCGCTGGTGTGCATTGGGCCTATTTCGCGACCGTGATCGGAGCGGGTTTCGGCACGATCTATGCGGTGTTCCTGAGCCGGGGCACGCCCTGGCAACTGCTGAAGGACTACCAGTACCGCCGCATCGATACGTTCCTGGACCCCGCCAACGATCCACTCGGGGCCGGGTATCACATCACGCAGGCCAAGATCGCGTTGGGGTCGGGCGGCTGGACAGGACGCGGGTTCATGCAGGGGACGCAAAGCCGGCTGAATTTCCTGCCAGAGAAGCACACCGACTTCATCTTCACCACTCTGGCCGAGGAGTTCGGTTTTATCGGGGCCATCTCTCTCTTGGTGCTTTACGTGCTGATCATCGTCTTCTGCATCGCCACTGCGGTCAGCAACAAGGACAGGTTCTCGGCCTTGCTGACGCTGGGCATCGCGATGACGTTTTTCCTGTTCTTCGCCGTCAACATGGCGATGGTCACCGGCCTCGCCCCTGTCGTCGGCGTGCCGTTGCCGCTGGTCAGCTACGGCGGATCGGCCATGCTGGTGCTGATGGTCGCCTTTGGCCTCGTGCAATCCGCACACGTCCACAAGCCGCGATGATCCGGGTCCTGTTCTCGGCGCGCCCACCGGTCTGGGCGGAATACGAGGTGCCCCTGCGCCGGGCCTTCGCGGCGGCCGGGCTGGACTGCGATCTATCGCGCGACCATGCACCGGCGGATGTGAACTACATCGTCTTTGCCCCCAACGGCCCGGTCAAGGACTTCTCGCCCTACGTCCACGCGCGGCTGGTCATGGGTCTGTGGGCCGGAGTCGAGACCATCGTCGGGAATGCGACCCTGACGCAACCACTGGCGCGGATGGTCGACGATGGCCTGACCCGCGGCATGGTCGAATATGTCGTGGGGCATGCGATGCGGCATCACCTGGGCATGGATGCGCATCTGTCGGGGCAGGACGGCGCGTGGCACAATGACGTCTATCCACCGCTGGCCAAGGATCGCCCGGTGACCGTCCTGGGCCTTGGCGCGCTGGGAGAAGCCTGCGGGCTGGCGCTGGCGGGTCTCGGCTTTCCGGTGACAGGGTGGAGCAGGTCAACGAAGGATATTCCGGGCATGCGCTGTCTGTCCGGCGACGACGGTCTGCGGACCGCGCTGACCGACGCACAGATCGTCGTGCTGCTGCTGCCGCAGACACCCGCGACCGTGGACATCCTGAACGCCGACCGTCTGTCGCTTTTGGCGCGCGGGGCCTTCGTCATCAATCCGGGCCGGGGTCCGCTGATCGACGACACGGCGCTGCTGGCTGCATTGGACAGCGGTCAGGTGGGCGGTGCCACGCTGGACGTGTTCCGCATCGAACCCTTGCCGCAGGATCATCCCTACTGGTCGCATCCCCGCGTGACGGTGACACCGCATATCGCGTCCACCACCCGCGCGGACACGGCGGCCGAGGTGATCGCCGCCAACATCGCACGCGGCGAGGCAGGCCAGCCATTCCTGCATCTGGTCGATCGCGACGCCGGCTACTGATTCACCTCAGTTTCGGCGGAGACGACGGGTCGGACCCGGGGGCCATCGGCACGGCGGGCGTCGGGCGCTGCAATTCCGGCAGGTCGAACCGGAGCGCGACGCGGGCCAGCCGGCCGGCGACCGCATCGCCGCTGGCAACGAACATCACGTCCATCGTCCCGGCCTCGATCCCCGAAAAGGTCAGCGCCTCGCCGGCCGCGTGGGCCAGTGCCGCGTGGGCGGTCTCGGGCGCGTCGACAAAGGCCAGCACATGGCCGCGCCCGCCGTCGGCATAGTCCGCCGCGACCAGCAGGGCGTGGTCGGCCAGCCCGGCGCAACGGCTCAGCTTGCGGTCAAGCGCCTCCAGCACCGCGTCGGGCAGGCCGGTGGGGCGGGATACGCCGGTCAGACGCGCCTCTGCCTGTTCTGGGGCATGATTCAACGTGGCCGCCAGCCAGTCGACCGCATCCGCCGGAATCAGCATTTCGCTGGGGGCTGTCTGAAGGTTCAACGCCAGCCCGATGCCCTGCCCCGCCATCATCTGGGCCAGCGCCCGACCCGGCAGACCTGCATAGGGGGCCGCGCGACCGGTGAAGGCGGACAGGCGTTCCTCGGCATCGAAGGCCAGCGCGTAAGACGCCCCCTCGACCGCGAAAAGCGCCGGGCGGACGCTGTCACCCGTGGGCTCTGCGTCCAGCAGGATGAAGAGGTCGGTATCGGCGAGCCGCTCATAGAACTGCAGGCGCAGATCGTCCGACCGGTCCATCACCGCATGGGCGCGGTCGAGGTCGGTTTCCATCGCGGGCCTCGTCGGGTGGATCGTCGGGGGGGTGGTCATGCCAGCACCTCTTGCACGCGCGCCCGCAGGACGGGCAGAAGATCAGTCGCAAACCACGGATTGCGGTTCAGCCACGCCGTATTGCGCCACGACGGGTGAGGCAAGCAGAACACGCGCGGCGCGTGGTCGCGCCAGCCCGCCACCCGTTCGGTGACGCCCTGCCGCCCACCCAGATGCCAGGCCTGCGCGTAGCCGCCGATCAGCAGGGTCAGCGGCACCTCGCCCAGCCGGTCCATCACGTCCGCCCGCCAGGTCGCGGCGCAGACACGCGGCGGCGGCAGGTCGGACCCCTTTGCGTCGTAGCCGGGAAAGCAGAAAGCCATCGGCACGATCGCCACCCGCCCCCGGTCATAGAAAGCATCCTTGCCGATCCCCAGCCAGTCCCGCAATCGGTCGCCGGAGCGGTCCCAGAACGGCGTCTGTGCCTCGTGGACGCGGGCACCGGGGGCCTGACTTGCGATCAGGATGCGGGGCGGGTCGTCGAACCAGACCACCGGACGCGGGCTGTGCCGGGTCGCCGTCGCAGCGAAGCGGTCGGCGCAGATGCGGCAGGCGGCGATGTCGTCCCTCAGGTCCATAACGCTGACGTAAGCCCGCCGTGGGCCGGTTCAACCATGCTGAGGGTGCATCACCACGCGGCAAAGCACGGCCACCCCGAACTTCCGGCTGTCTTTGGCTGGAATTCTGCGCCATACCGATGAAAACAAGGCGCGACGTGACGAATGGTTAACCCATTGTTGTCATCAAGGGCCATCCCGAGGACAGCCGGATCAAGCAAAGCGATGCTGGAATTCAACGAAGTCAGCAAGTCCTTCTGGACAGGCAAGACGCGCAAGGTGATCCTTGACCGCGTGTCCTTCCGCGTCGAACTCGGCCGGTCGCTCGGCATCCTCGCGCCGAACGGCACGGGCAAGACGACCTTGATCAACATGATGGCGGGGTTGGAAAAACCAGACGAAGGCACGATCACGCGCGGCTGCCGCATCTCTTTCCCACTGGGTTTCATGGGCGGAGTGACGAACCGGCACACCGGGCGCGAGAACGTGCGCTACATCGCGCGGCTCTACGGGCTCGACCCCGACTACATCGAGGCGTTCTGCCGCTGGCTTTGCGGAATCAACGAATATTTCGACATGCCCGTCGGCACCTATTCGTCGGGGATGCGCGCGCGCCTCACGTTTTCGCTGATGCTGGCGCTGGAATTCGACATCTACCTGATCGACGAAGGCATGCCGTCCACCACCGATGCCGAATTCAACCGCAAGGCCGGTGAAATCCTGCGCGAACGGCTGGAAAAGACGACCGTGATCATCGTGTCGCACCAGCCGCAGACGCTGGAACGCTTCGCCCGTTCCGCCGCCGTGCTGCGCCATGGCAAACTGCACATGTTCGACACTCTGGAAGAGGCCAAGCAGCTTTATGACTACGAAGCCCACAGCTAAGAAGTTCCGCATCCGCAGGCCGGGGGCGGACTTTGCTCCCGAGGCGGCGCAGGACGGACCGCGCGCAGGCGGCATGGAAAATGCACCCCTCGTCCTGCAACCGCCCGTTCCGACGGAGGACGCCCCGACCGATGCGCCGAGTGCCGACATCGACGCGATCCGGCGTGAAGGGTTGACGGGCCGCCAGTTGCGCATGGCCCGCCGCGTCGCGCAGAAGAATGGCATGGCGGTCACGTCGGACTTCGATGCCGTGCGGCAATTGCGGCTGGCCGGGATAGACCCGTTTCAGCGGTCCACCGTGCTGGAACTTGTGGCCCCGGACGGCGCCTCGACCGGGGGCACCCGCGCACCGGGGTCCGCCCTTGGTGCGATGCCGGGGATGCCGACATCCCGCGTGCAACTGCCGCAGACCCTGTCCCCGCAACCGGACAACCTGCCGTCCACCGAATTTGCGAACCCCGCAGACCGCCACCTGTCTGAGATCATGAAGATCCAGCGCGATCTGGGTCGCCGCCGGCGCCGCCGGACCGCTCTCATGCTGTCGCGGCTGGCGATCTTCGTGCTGCTGCCCACACTGATGGTCATCTGGTATTTCTACAACATCGCCACGCCGATGTATGCCACCACCTCCGAATTCGTCATCCAGCAGGCCGAACCCGCCTCGACCGCGGGCGGGCTTGGCGGGCTGTTCCAGGGCACCTCGATGGCGACGCAACAGGACAGCATCACCGTGCAGTCCTACCTGTCGTCACGTGCCGCAATGGCGCGTCTGGACGAGGATCATGGCTTCAAGGCCACGTTCAGCGATCCGTCCATCGACCCGATCCAGCGACTGAGTGCCGATGGCAGCAACGAGGAGGCCTTCGACATCTACCGGGAGCGGGTGAAGATCAGCTACGACCCGACCGAGGGCATCCTGAAGATGGATGTCATCGCCCCCTCGCCCGAGGCCAGTCAGACGTTTTCGGAGGCGCTGATCGGCTATGCCGAGGATCAGGTCGACCAGTTGACGCAGCGCCTGCGCGAAGACCAGATGGCCGGCGCGCGCGCCAGCTACGAATCCGCAGAGGCCAAGCGCACCGATGCGCTGGCCGCATGGCTGAAGCTGCAGGAAGACGTGCAGCAGATCGATCCAATCGGTGAGACCCAGGCGCGCACCCAGCAGATTTCGGCGCTGGAAAGCGACCGGCAACAGCTGACGCTTGCCTTGCAGGAACGCCTGAACGTGCGCCGTCCGAACGAAGCGCAAGTCAATGCCCTGCGCGCCCAGATCGCGAGCATCGAAGGCCTGATCGCCGACCTGCGGGACCAGATGACGAATACCGCGACGACGGGCACGTCGCTTGCATCGCGCAACACCGAACTGCGCCTCGCCGAAGAAAACTACACCTTTCAGACCATGTTGGCGCAGCAGGCGCTGACCCAGATGGAAACTGCCCGGATCGAGGCGAATCGCCAAGTCCGTTACCTGTCGCTGGGCGTCGAACCCGTCGCCCCGGACGAGGCGACCTACCCCAAGGCGTTCGAGAACTCGATCTTGGCGTTCCTGATCTTTTCGGGCATCTACCTGATGATCTCGATCACCGCCTCCGTCCTTCGCGAACAGGTTACCAACTGATGCATGACGTTCAAATCGGCGACCTCACGGTCGGAAACGACCGGCCTCTGCTGGTCATCGCCGGGCCTTGCCAGCTGGAAAGCAGTGACCACGCGCAGATGATCGCCAGCCGGATGGCCGAGGTCTGCCGCGCGGCAGGCGCGCAGTTCATCTTCAAGGGCAGCTATGACAAGGCCAACCGCACCTCGCTTTCGGGCAAGCGCGGTCTTGGCATGGACGAGGGTCTGAAGGTGCTGCAAGGCGTCAAGGACAGCATCGGCTGCCCCGTGCTGACCGACATCCACGGCATCGACCAGTGCGCCGCCGTGGCGCAGGTGGTGGACGTGCTGCAAATCCCCGCATTTCTGTGCCGCCAGACCGACCTTCTGATTGCCGCCGGTGAAACGGGGGCCGCGATCAACGTCAAAAAGGGCCAGTTCCTGGCCCCCTGGGACATGCCCAACGTCATCGACAAGATCGAAAGCACCGGCAACCGGCGCATCCTGCTGACGGAACGCGGGTCGTCCTTCGGATACAACACGCTGGTCGCCGACATGCGCAGCCTGCCCACGATGGCCCGCACCGGCTACCCTGTCGTCATGGATGCGACCCATTCGGTGCAGCAGCCCGGCGGCCAGGGCGGCTCGTCCGGCGGGCAGCGCGAATTCGCGCCGGTCATGGCGCGCTGCGCCGTCAGCATCGGTATCGCCGCCGTCTTCATCGAGACGCATGAGGCCCCCGATACCGCTCCGTCCGACGGCCCGAACATGATCCCTCTGGACCGCATGGACGCACTTGTGCGGTCACTCATGCAATTCGACGCCTTGGCAAAGGCCGATCCGCTCCGGGTCTGACGGACGGCGCGTTAGGGGTCTGCGCGTGCCCTGACAGCGCAATCCCGCAGAGGCTTTGCCGCGCCCGAGCAGACAAACGCGTGCGAGGCCGGGCACCGTGGGCCGTGGTCCCACAGCGTCGTCCCGTCCGGCAGTTGCCGTTGTGAAGAGCAGATGCGCGACCATTTCACGCTCACGCGATTTTCTGCGCCTGTTTCCAAGGTGGGACGCATCATCGCAATGTCAGCCCTGCGGCGGTGCGGCCCGATCCGGCCGCGAACAGGCTCCGGCGAGCATTGCGCGTGAAGAGCGAAAAAAGCGCCTCGAGGGGCTTGAAGGCCCGTGGCGCATGTCGTATCCACCGCGTCGCTGATGGGGTGTAGCCAAGCGGTAAGGCATCGGTTTTTGGTACCGTGTACCGTAGGTTCGAATCCTACCACCCCAGCCAGCCATGATCTCAAAAAACCCAAAACCCCAAGAAAATAGGGTCGACAAGTGTCGACCGGAAATCCATGTGTCACACCCTGCTCCGGGTATGACACAAAGTGTGACACACGCGTGTGACACCCGTCCCAAAATCCTCTCTCCGCATCGCTGCCGTCGGTCTCGCCCGGCGGGGCCATACCTCCAAAAAAGAGGGGCGGTCTTCTATTTCCGAAAGCGTTTACCCAAGGTCATCTCAGAAAAATGCGGCCGATCGTTTCTGTGTCTGTCCCTTCGAACGCCTCTACTGCCCGAGGCGATGAGCCGCGCGGCGCATCTCCTCGCAGTCTTGGAAAGCGAAGAGAAAAACATCATGACAAACCCGATCCTTCAGAACGCACCCGCCGAAGAAATCACGCTCCTGCTCTCGGATGCGCTGCGTTGCGAACTTGCGCGCATCCTGTCCGAGCAGGATGCCGGTCTCGCCCTGGAAGAGGTCTCGATCGAACTCCGCATCGCTACCTTGGAACGTGAGAATGTCGAACTGAAGCAGAGCGCGCGACGCAACGATTACAGTGCCGTCGAGCCGCAACTCCGGTCCGCGGCACAAGCCCTTGGGATCGATCTGCCGGACGCCATTCCCGTCAATCTGGGGCGGCGCGCCATCGAGCTTTTTCGGGACCTGAAAGATGTCGAAGCCGCTGCCGTCGATGGAAGCGATGCCCGCTCCCTGGCCGCACCACTCGTCGCCCGCCTGTCTGATCTGGAGGTTGACGCCTTTGTCGAAAGCCGCCCTATCCGCCTCTCGGATGCGTCGGCACGAGCGCTTCAACGTCACCCGACTAAAAGCATGAAAGGGAATATCGACGCCATCGCCAACGTCGCATTGGCTTTTTTCGGCGATGTCCCCATTTCGACGATCACCGAACCCAAGCAAGAGAAGTTCTTTGCTTGGATGGCCAAACTGCCAAAGACCCAAGGTCGCAGCCACGGCAAGAACCGGCACACAGAGAAGGCACGCAAAGAAGGCCGCCTTGTTAAAGAAACACAGCAAATGGACAAGCAAACCGAGATCGATATTGCAGATGCCCTCGATGAAGCCGTCATGGAAGAAATTCGTGACCTGGAAGGCATCTCCGATCTTGAGAAACGCGCGCTCTTGGTCGAGAAGCTTCAACCGCGCTTGACCATGGCCACTCTGCGCCGGAACCGCGATGGCCTGAACAGGCTGTTCAAAGCAGCCGCAAACCTTGGATGCAAGGACGTGCCGATTGCTATTTCCTACAAAGACATGGAGCGGGCGCTCATCGCCGCAGCTCCTGACGATCCGCTTTACGTCCGCGTGACGCAGCGCAAGATCCGCATGCCGTGGACAGAAGAGCGGCTGGCAAAGCTTCTGACATCACCCATCTATGCCGGCTGCGCATCGCCGTATCGTCGATGGCTGCCGGGCCATTTGATCATTCGTGACGCATTCTATTGGGTCCCCCTGATCCTTCTGACGATCGGCAGCAGGATCGAGGAGATTTTGCTTCTCAAGCGGAAGGGGCTCCGCTTGCGCAATGGCGTGCACTGCCTTGCCTTGGGCCGCGACCCTGATGCAACGGGCAAGACCGCCGACGCGGAACGTATCGTCCCAATCCCGCAGATGCTGATCGACCTCGGTTTCGTCGAATGGATCAAATCGCTCGATGACAGCCATAGCCCTCTGTTGTTCCCTGAAATCGCGCGCCGGACCACAACGGGGAAAATCAGCGAAGCTTTTGGGAAAGCATTCAAAATCATCCGGTCGCACCTCGACCTGGCTGACTTTGACGAGGATTTCTATGCCCTGCGCAAGACGCTCAGCTCGATGCTACGGGCAGCTGATGTCGATGACGGCGAGCGCCAGGCGCTTGCCGGCCACAAGTCAGGAAGCATCATCAATCTTCACTACACGGCTCATAACACGCGTAAGCTGAAAACCGCCGTGGACAAGGCCGATTTCGGCCTCGACATCGGCTACTGCGAAAAGCATGGGCACCCCGTGATCAAAGGTTGTTCGCTGGCACCGACCGAGAGCTTCGCAGTCGAAGTGACTCTCAGCGAGAGTGGCGAGGCCGACGTGATCTGTGTCACCCAAAATGGGACAGACGAGACACTGTTCACATTCGACCGTCGGACCCTGGACTGTGTCGGTCAGGCGGCAAGAAAGGCTGAACAGGTTGCCGCCGGGCTCTTTCGCAAAATTGTCGGCGAACACCCCCTCATCTATCCGCGTCATCCTCTCAAACGGGCCGCAGTGGAACATTTTCACGCACTCGGATGAGTTTCAGTATTGGCGCGTGCTTGAGACTGCATCGGTTCGCGTGATTTGACCGGAGGAAATTATCTCGCTGGACAAAGAAAAGGGCGGGGTCTCACATTAGTGAGATCCCGCCCTGCCTGGTTTTAGCCCTCGGCTTGGAAAGACAGACAGAAATTCACCTAATCGGATTGAACCGCAGGTCGGTCGAGCTTCCGCGATTGCATCTCGCCGTAATTTATTCTCTACATTTGAAGTTCAATAAAAGCCGGTGCTCGGGCATCGCCCGAACACCGGCTTCATGTCAGGCTTTGAGACTGAACCGGATCGTCGCATCGATGTCCCTCAGCCTCGCCGCTGACCACCGCACGTGCGTGTCGAAGGCATCGCGGCCTGGCAAACCCCATGCCGAGACCGTGCCCTGCCGGCAAGAGACGTGCAGCAGCTCCCTCAGGATATAGTCCAAAGCGGCCTGCGCATGCTCCAGCATCTCTCGCAACTCCGCAGATCCGGCGTCGGGTTCGAGATGCAATTGCGCCAGGTCATTAAGCGCGGCAGAGGCCGAATGCCGGCTGGATTGCGCCAGCACGGTGCCGAGCGTCTCCATCTCGGCGTCCATCCAGGCACTGAGGCGATGAATCCCGATGTAGAGCGCGTCCGTGCTGTCTTCAGGGACTGTGAAATGGGTGACAATAATCGAGTTCATGTTGAACCTCCAAAGCAGTGTGTCCGGGGCGTTGCGCCCGATGGCCGCGTCGGAAAATGCGACAATGATTGCCGCCGCGGCCGTCAAGTGGGGATTGCGAGGTCTCGATGCTTGCTGTTCACACTACCTTTTTGCGTCTAAACTCAATATTGGCCACCCTTCTGGATGACGAAGTAGAAAAACGCCAAATTCCGTTTTATGTGTTCTGACCGCAGACACTTCGCAAAAGCTTTAGCATGTGTATCCGGTCATGTGCGGAACCGGGCCTTATCGGCTCAAGATCGCAGATGTCGCGGCCCGGTTCGATTTCGACGCGGTATCCGAGCTGCCGTAGAAGGTCGCTTGCTTCGGAGCGAATCTGTCGACGTCGGATGCGATCGTGATCGACACCATAGACGTCCACGAAGGCCACGCAGTCGGACGAGCCGTAATGCGCCTGCGCCGAGATTTGCAAGGCCGGTAGGTCGGGGTTAGCTGTTTGCAGGGCGACCTCGGCCCAACCCAGGTGCTCGCAACGTTGGTCAATTTTTTTCATGCTTCATGCCTACTTATTTCCAAGGGAAGCTTGGCCATATTGACCAGTAGCGAAGCGAATTATTTCATTAATTAATAAGACGTCTTTCCAATCCCGCAATCCTTCAAAACAACGCATTTCCCAAGATTGGCTATAGGTCAATCGATGAGATTGCAGCGCAGGGCATCGTCGAAGTCCTTCAGCCAACAATCTGGCTGGACAAGCACGAGACAGCGCGGCGCGTGCTTCAAAGAATGAAGGTCGTCTTCGATTGGGCGAATGACCAAACAGAGCGATAGGTCACCTCGGGACAAGGTCGACAACTACTTCATAACATTTACGCCAAGCACGCCCAACACTCTGATAAGATCGTTTTCAAGGTCGCATGACTGGATGACAAAACCGCGTCCGAGATTGAACCCGCGATACTTGTATAGGCCAATATCGTTCCCAGCCTGCGCACCCGGACCGATTGGCATATGGACGGCGGGAATGAAGAAGCGAGGGTTGCCCCAAGCGTCGCGTTTCAGCCGCACGACATCGTCAAGAATGTGTTGAATCGGAGAGCGTTTCATATTGGATTCCTGTTCATGGCTTGAGGTCGTAGGAACCACTTGTTGCTCTTTCCGAACTCACGGACGAAAAGTTCAGATAAATATCGTTGCTGCCAGATAACCAACCGGGAACCGCTTGAATCGTTGCACTTTCGCGGCCTTGCGTGTAGCTTGCGAACAAAGATGGACTGAAACCTTCGGCACCAAGCGCCTAACCGGCGTTCTCCTCAACCGGCTGACCCACCACGTTAACATCCTTGAGTTGAACGACGAGATGCCTCGTGAAGGTCTTTGGCACGCCACAACGCTCACTTATCCACTAAAGGAAGTAGCGCTCAGGGACCGGAGCCAAAAGCGCCTACTTGTCGAGGAAATTACTGATGGCGGTTCCGACCTCCTCCGGCACCTCCCAGAACATGTTATGTCCATAACCCTCGTAGGTCTCGTGTTCGGCCTCTGGTAGGAGTTGCCGGATGTGCTCTTGGCTGGCAGCACTGAAGGAGCCGTCCTGGTCGCCCCAGAGGACGAGCGTGGGTGCCTCGATGCGCTTGGCCATCTGGCTCAGTCCGTCAGCGTGAGGGCGCGGAGCACACCCATCCATGTCGCCTCGGGGGTCGCCGCACTCTCGGCGCGCTGCCGCGCCAGGAAGTCCTCGTCGACGGGGTTTGGGTTCCAATACCAGTCCAGCATGAACTGGCTGTCTGGATTGATCGGGCGCCGCAGGCCGGGCACGTTGTCCCAGAGCCAGTCGGCAGCCTCCTCTTGCGTCGCGGTAGCGGTGGAGATCAGCACCAGCTCGTCGACCTTCTTCGGGTAATAGGCCGCGAGCGTTGCCGCAATATCGGACCCAAGCGAGTGGCCTACCACATCCGCGACTGGGATTTCGAGTGCATCTATAAAGCCGCTGACATCATGCGCAAACGTGTCGATGCCGTAGCAGCATGCCGGGGCATCGCTCGAACCATGTCCGCGAAGGTCGAGTGCGATCATCCGGCGCTCGCCGAGATGTGGTGCAAGCAGCGACCAGCTTCGGGAATTGTCGGTGTAGCCATGGAGCAGCAGGACCGGCTGCCCCTCCGCCGGCCCGATCTCGACATAAGTCTGAGCTACCCCCCGAAAATCGGACAGTGACGGAAGCTACGATCTGAGGTCTGCTGATCCCCAATTCGAGGAGATCAGAATATGTCGAAACGCAGGAACCATGACGCGGCTTTCAAGGCCCGTGTTGCGTTGGAGGGAGCTATGCTTGAATTTGGGTGACGCGCATCATCAGGCGGCGCGGTTTTCGGTGTCGTTGGTCACTTCGACACCGTCGTTGAATTTGATTCCTTCGATAACCTTTGGCAACTGATTTCTGCCCTTGAGGCGCAGCCATTTTTTCGATGCTGCCTGAATGAGGGTGAAGA